>NZ_JBNAFK010000002.1:0-271315 GCF_049716185.1 Kocuria sp. CH-021
TCGCGCCGACCGTGGCCGGTGGCGAGCACCGCGCAAGAGGGGCAGCCCACCACCGACGGCATGGTCTCCACCACCAGGGTGAACGAGCGTGGTCCGCGATCCACGGCCAGGACATGGACGTCGGGCAGATCGAAGAGGGCGCACGCGGGCGCGCAGATAGCATGAGACACGTCGAGGCCTTCATGGATCAGGTTGCTTGGTCGCTACCCATCCTGGAGGCCTCGACCTTTACCCACGACTCACAACACGCGCTTCAAAACGCCCCCGCGCACCCGGCTACCCATGCTCATCTGTGAAGGGCCCTTTAAAAGGTATCTTGTTCGTGCTCCACACCAGCCGCCGGTGACGGAACCTACCCCCGGTTTTGGGGCCCTTCACAGTCGAGTGTGGATAGCCGGTGGCCGCCTGCGGCGAGCAGGGCTCGTAAGCGGTAGTTGTCGAAGTTCCGGAAGTCTCGGGCGACTCGGCGCGTCCATCACGCCATTGATCGCTTCCGTGGGTCCGTTCAAGGCACCGTTCGTGTCGATGTAGGCCAAGATCGCCGACCGCCATCGGCGCAGTGTGCGGCCGAGGCGGGCGATCTCCAGGATGCGGCAGGACGGGAAGGTATCCAGGATCTCGGCGACCAGCCGCCGTCCCCGCAAGGGGCCGGCGTGGTAGACGGCGCGCAGCTTTTGATAGCAGTGCCAGGCGAGAGTGACCTCATGATGCGGGTCCCCGGCCTCGAGCTTCACGTTGAGCCGGCGGATCTGCCGCTCGGTGAGGCGCTCCGCCCCGATCTGCAGGGTGCGGCGGATCCCGTACAACGGATCACCGGCCCGCCCGCGGTGGCCGAGGAAGTCCTGCTGCACGCGACGACGCACCTCATCGACGATATGCCCCCCGAACTTGACCACGTGGAAGGCGTCGAGCACCGTGATGGCCTCCGGGAGCTCGTCGCGGATCGCCTTGGCGTAGCCGTGGAACGGATCCAGGGTGGCCGTGCGGATCCCGGACGTGAACGTCTCGCTTTGTTCGGTGAGCCAGTCGCCTTTGGCCGCTCCGGTGCGGCCCTTGACCAGGTCCAGCAGCCTCGCCCGGGGCCGGCCCGCCTCGTCACGGGAGTGATCGACGATGCCGGTGACCATCCCCATGCCGGGCGGGCCCACATGGCGCCACACGTGCTCATCGACGCCAAGGGCGTCGACCCCGGCCAGCCGGTCCTCGGCGGCCAACTGGGCCTGGACGACCGGGGCGACGGCATCCCACACGGTGTTCCAGGTGACCCCGAGCATCTGTGCCAGGGCAGAAACGGCGATGACGTGGTAGCGCAGCTGGGCCACAGCCCAGCCGATCGCGCGGGTGGTCAGCTTCCTCCGGGGCGCGCCCAGCTCGTGAACCTCGCTGAACGTCGTGATCTCGCACGCCGTCTCGTGGCAACGGTAACGGCGCTTGCGCCACACCACGCGCACGGGCACTCCGGCGCAAGGGAGGTCGTGCAGCAGTACCGGCACCCGGCCGTGGCCGACGGCGAGCACCCCGCAGGAGGGGCAGCCCACCAGCGACGGCACGGTCTCGACCACCAGGGTGAAAGAGGACCGGTGACGCTCGATCGTGAGCACGTGGACATCGGGCAGGTCAAAGAGCGCGCACGCCGGCGCGCAACTAACAAGAGACACGTCGAGGCCTTCGAGGACGGTTGGAGTAAGCGCCCCATCCTGGAGACCTCGGCCTATACCCGGCCCCGTGACACGCACCCGGCGCTACCGCTCACCCACGCTCATTTGGGAAGGGGCAGATAAGGCGTACGACAATCTTCGGGTGCGTCGTTATCTGTGTAGACGAGGGACTAACGCCCTGATCGCGCGTATCGGTGTGCCCTCCAGCAAACATCCGGTCCGCCGCGGCCATCATTACCAGCTACATCCGGCGAACGCTTCAAAAGGGCCATGAAAACCATGTCTCGGGAATTGGTTATGACCAGGCAACACCGCGTGTTGTTCGCATGCATTAAAAAGATAAAAAACTACCATTTCCGAGTCCTACTCGATGCAGAAAGACATCGCCTCATATGCAACATTAAGAGTCGCGTCTACTTGCAATGTTCATGTCTTGACATCTCCTGGAAACCGAAAACAAACTACTATTCGACAATACGACGCTTCATAGACCAAAACGTCCTTTTCAACTTTCCAACCGCTCGCTTAACATAAGAAGGCCTACTCCATCGATCATATGCCGCGATTAGCGGCGCCATACCCCTGATGTAAACTGACAAATCGTCGATCTTCTTAGCCCGCTCAAAAAGACCAAAGCTTTCGGCCGACAGATGTCTACGTTGCCTGATTACTCCAAGCCGCTCCGCAGAGATACCCTCATATCCAGGTTCCACCCTTTTACGAGGCACCCATTTGCCCGCTTTGATGTCATCCATCAAACGAACGCGCAGACCCAGCCTGCGGTGACGGAAGTTTCCCGCCTGAGCTTTAGCCACTGCGTCCACTTCTAGGTCTTCTGCTTCCACGAGGCCTGCAGCAATACCCGCTTCAATCAGCTGGTCCACAATTTCACTTCGAGTGACGACAATATTATGCCCCCTCCAGTCAGATTCATACTTGGGAAGCCATGCGTCGGCAAATACGACATCAGCCGTTTCCGCATAAATATCGTCGCAAAAATTGCAGGCGTTCGGCTGGAAGACCGAGTGCCCCCAACTGCCTCCTACCAAATTAAACGGAGATGACGAAGCGAATTCATCTGCGTCAATTGCCTTCACCCCAAATTGATAACCCCGAGAACCGGCCTCTGGGTTCTTGATTCTGAAGTCAACCTGTTCAATGGCATCAGGCTTCACTCCAAGCTGCCAAGCCATCGACTCAGCATAGGCCGCCGACTTCAAATGACCACAAACTAAGCCGAGACAAAAGACAATCTGCTTATCAAGCTCTGCGTCAACCGAGGTTAGCGAGCGGACAGCCTTGACAAAGCATGGTACTCCAACAAAAGCGTAACGCCGACCGTCTCCTCTAATAAGCTCAAGAACTTCAGAGAACGATACGGGATAGTACATGGATTTTCTATTGCCGAGAATTTCTTCCACGGTAGTCGAAACTCTATAATCGAATAGGTTTTGACCGGAAGCGTAGCCCGCATGGATGATCCCATCTACGTGACCTTCCTCCAAAAGCCGTTGCGCAACCCAGCTTGTCATACCGCCCGAGCTGCTGCCTGCGACCCGATCCGATGCAACCACCCTCGCCGCCAACGTACGCCGGTACGCCCCAATTCGCTCATCCCTGGGAAGCGCCGAATCAAAGAGGCGGGCTGCCATCTCGGTCTCGTCCTCGGACTCGTCTGCCCATGGGCACACTTTGCTGGCCAACTCACGTGCCTTTTGGTCCATACTGTCTACGTCGGCCTGGTACAGGCCTATTTCACTGAAGAAGACTTTAGCGCCTCCCCCCGTCGATACGCCGCACCCACCGCATCCGATGCAGCAGTCGTTCTCCACAACCTTTGATATAGATTCCGTCACTATCCAAGCTCCTTAACGTCACGTGTAATTCCACCTGATGGCCTGCCTCTCCACAGGGCCACGAGCGCGATCAGCTGAATGCCGATGCCCATTACATATCCCATAGCAGCCGACTCCAGCCCACCATAGAATCCACCAAGGCACAATCCGCACAGCGATAGTACAGATCCTCCGATCGACGCCCGTGATACGAGTGGACCCAATTTCAGACCTTGCATGGCTGCGTTGATCATATAAATCATTGACAAGCAAATAAACCCGACGAAGTAAATTCGGGTGACCGCAACGGCTTCTTGGAATTGTTCACCAAGCATAAATACGATTATCATCTCGGCATAAACCCCCACGCCAACAAGAATCACTGCTATGGCAGAAGTGGCCAAGGCGGCACCAATCATAAATTCACTTCTTGATATCGACCCCCTCGCTGATGTCCTAGGCAGCAGAAGTGTTGCGAGTGAAGTGGGAATCAGCATTATGGGAGATGCAATCTTGGAGGGCACAGCCATCAAACCGGATGCAACGGGTCCCATAACGACGCCAGCCACTGCCACGTCGAGCATTCGGAGTTGGCCTCCTACTGTATCCATCCAGTAGTGCTTGGAATCGCGAAGAATGGATCTTGCATGAATGCGCGGCCGGCCAACAGGTGAAAATTCAATACCTCGACGGAGTCGCCAATTACAAATAGCTTCAGAAATTGCAATGGATGCGCAAAATGAAAAAGCAATTGGAACAGTCATGAATGCTGTAGCCGCGAAAATTGCGAGTGCCATCACACGCCTGAGCGCTAGGTTACTAGAAAACAACCGCGTACGCCCATCGGCTACAGCAATGCTATTAAGAACGGCCGCGTCTCTTTGGAACCCGAGAGCAAGGATCAACGGGAAAAACCACCAGGCATGATCGAACCATAACTGACTGAGGCACAGAGCTATCGTCAGCAGAACCATCAAACCCACGCTGACAAACTTGTTCAGGCGATGAATTTCATGGACTACAACACTGTCTGGTTCGCGAGCACGCACTACGCTCATGTAGGGCCCCAGGCCGAAACCAAGAATCCAGGTCAGTGCTATGACGGCAGATTGCACCCCAATGACCAAACCAAAGTCCTGCGGGGTGGACAAGCGCGCCAGCAGAAGTACGGTCAGTGTTTGGGCTCCGGCAGCGACGAGACGGCCGGAAAATACTGCCGTCACTTGTCGGCCGAACTGCCTACCCCTGAACACCAGAGGGTTGCCTCCTGCCAGTATCTTTCCTATGAAGTGACAGGGCGGACTCAATCTTCTTCAGCTGACGGTGTGCATCCTCAACACCTTTGAGAATCTCGGTGCGACGAACATAAACAGAGCGCAGGAACGCCCGCACTTCATCGGCTGTCCCGCCTTCTGCATCAAAGGAAACTTCCTTAATACCCGCCGCAGCGAAATGATCCCGGACCTTTGCACTCGGCGCAGGGACGACTTCACAAGGCAGGGCTCCGCCAAGGGCTGCGAGTATCAATACGTGCAACCGATCGCTAATTACGAGCACAGATTCACGGTACACAGAGCGCAACAAGCGTTCCTGCTCAAGATCATCGCGGTCCCCAAAACTCACGCACTCCCCACCGAGGGCGTCCGCCAGTTCGACAGTACGGATTTCGTCCTGACGCACTTGCGCCACAACGGTGATCTCTAGATCAAGGTCCTGAGCGAATCCTCGCACTCCTTCCAGCCAAGCATCCGATGGTGACGGTCGCAGTCCTCGGAGGCTCACGATCAATCGACGACGGTTTGAGGCTTCGCTTCCGTACTGTGGCTCGCTGAAAGCAATGTCAGGCGCCACCTGCCCTTGCCGCACTAAAGCTTCACTTCGTGCTTCGCGCCAAAGGACTGTATCTGACATCCGCAGGCCGATTGCATGAACCAGGGTGAGAGCACGCGAAGGTCGGCTCAATGAGCGGGGCGGTCGGACGATCCGGCCACCCTTGAGCTTGACGAGCAAAGTGAAAAGAAGGACCAAGCATTCCCACTTGTACTGGTTGAGCCTCAGGTCGACCTCCCCGGGTTCGAGTACAAGCGTTACACCCCGTGGTGATTTAGCAATAGCCGCGATCCACGCGGCAAGGTCCTTCTGACGATAAACGGAGTCATCGTCTTGCAGACCGACCTGTACGCACCACATGTCCGGTGCACGGCCCACGAATGCTGAGACTGAATCACCACAAAGCCGAGCCCATGCCAATGAACGCCGGCGGATCAGAGCGTCGCCAATGTTGGGATAGTCGCCAGTAAGGGTGACGAAAACAGGGCGGTCAGTTTGATTCGTGTCGCGGGCCATGCGCGCCACTGAAGTGATCCACTTGTTCACTCGGAACCCCATTTCTTGACGTGATGACGCCGGTAGATTGCCGCGTACATTCGAGGCGCATGTCGAATAGCAAGCGACTTAGCGGCCAATAGTCCTTGGCCACGTGTCAGGGAGGAAAAAAGCAGGCTCAACGTCATGCAATCTCTGTACGGGATTTTATCCGGCTCCCAGGATTTGTTAAGTGAGATGCTGTTGGCAGCGGGCACCATGACGTGGGATGCCTTGAACAGCGCAAGATCACGCTGCAATCTGCCTTTCCACTTTTTGTGCGCGAGTGTGGCCTCAGCGATCTCAGAGCAGGCGATGAGTGTCTCCCATTTGTAGTCTGAAGACTGCAGTATGGACCCCTCATGAACGTTGTAGTAGTACTTTGCTCCCGGAATCATGGCCACTTGCCGCGATTCGGCGGTCAGGCGGATGAGCCCAGCCAGATCCGAATGTGACCGCATCTCCGGAAATGGGTGCCGTTGAAGCAGTCTGGTGCGAATGATCTTGTTCCAGAGATGCCCCTGAATCTCACCGCTGAGAATTCTTTGCAGGGCCTCAAATCCACCGATGATCTCCTCATGAGGTGCATCCTGGATTGCCGAGACGTGACCTGTCTTCGCCACGACTCTTTCGGCATCACAGGCAACTATGTCCACCGTTCCGTCCGATACGCCACTCCACAGATGGCGAAGTATGTCCGCGGCCCATGAATCGTCACCGTCGACGAACCAAATGAACTGCCCTTTTGCCTGGTCCACCGCCGCGTTCCGTGCTGCCGCGACTCCACGAGATGTTTCATGACTGATCAACGTGCTGTCGACGGGAGTGACTTGAAGCCACCTGTTCAACGCCAATGCTGTGCCGTCCGTGGAACCGTCGTCGACAATAAGCAATTCCCAAGAATCGAAATGGAGATTTTCGAGGCCTTTGAGAGCTTGTTCAATGTACTGCTCTGCGTTTCGTACAGGCATGACTACTGATATCTTCGGCTCATCCATCCGTGTCACTCCTCACCCTCAGGGCCTCGAAGTTTACGCTGCTCAGCACTCCGGTAAATGGAACTTAATTGCTTGCCGACCTGTATCACATCGAACTGTTGCTCCACCAATTTTCGTGCCGACTCGCCCATCCGGTGCCTAAGTTCACCATCCTCAACTAGTTGCTGAATGGCATGCAAAAGAGAGGAGTCGCTGCTATCAACTACAAACCCCGCTCCACCCGCCTTGATCAGCTGGCCCAGGCCGCAAGTGTCGGTAACGACAACTGGTTTGCCTGCAGCCATTGCTTCGATCACAGACATAGGGAACGGCTCATTGACGGAGGGCAACACATAGACGTCACTTCGTGCCAAACGTGACTGGGTGGCTTGGGGAGCAACATGACCTTCATACGCGATGTGATTTCCATAGCCGGACGATACGATCTGCTTGTCCACCGCTGCCGCTTCGCCCTCGTCAGGGCCTACGATTCGAAATAAGGCATTAGTTCCGCCACGTAGAAGTTCGATTGCCACATTGACGAATGTCATCGGCCGCTTTCGTGGGTGCAACCGGGCGAGGAACAGGACCTCGGGCACTTTTCGGACAGGCTCCTGATATTGGACCAATTTTTCGGTGGTCAAGCTCACGCCATTGGGAACGTGCCGCATCTTGAGGGCCTTGCCTGCCACATCCCCCAGATCAGATCTTTCCCGGCCAGTGAGGAACAGGACAGCGTCCGCATGACGGAGTACTGGGCGGGTGAGAATCGCGTCGAGGGGCCGGGCTAATAGTTGGTCACTCGGATCGATCATGCCGTGCGTCTGAACGACAAGCGGTTTCTTCAGCAAGATCGCGAACACGGCAGCAGGTAACGTTACGAAGTCACGCGCCAGGTGCACGTGGACAACATCGGCTCTCTGGATGGCCGTCCCCAGCCAGGCAAGCAATCGCGGTGACGTTAGGCCGGCGAACCCGGTCTTAGGGAGGATCCGGGCGCTCCGGAACAAAGTCACAGGGTAGCCATCGAACTGTGCCGGTAGGGGGCCGTCGAACCCGCCAGCCGCGGCTGCAACAATGACCTCATGACCCAGGTCCCTAAGGGCCTTCGCTTGGTTGATTGCGACGCGCACCGGTCCGCCGTAGGCGCCGTCCGGGCTGATGTAGGTGACGATTTGGAGGATCCTCACAGGTCAGCCTCTCGCGCATCGGTCTTGAAACGCTGGCCCTGCACCTGCGGCGCCGCATGGCCGTAGACGGCGTTGGCCGGCACATCCTCCGCGACGCGTGTCAGCGGCTGCACCAGCGCGGAACGCCCGACTGTCACTCCCCCGGTGACCACACAGCGCGAGGTGACCCAGGCGCCGTCGTCGATGCTCACGGGCTTGGTGATGAGTCCCATGTCCGTGCGGTGGGCGTGGCTGCCGGTGGTGATGAAGGTGTCCTGGGAGACCACGGCGTCGCGGCCGATGGTGACCTGGTCCTGGTTGTGGATCCAGACGCCCTCCCCGATCCAGGCGTGGTCGCCGACCCGCAGCTTCCAGGGGAACTTGATGCGGGTGCGGGGTCGGATGATGACGCCCTCCCCCACTTCGGCTCCGAACAAGCGCAGGGCGCGGACCCGCAGCCCGGAGCTGACCTGCCAGGGGTTGTGGATGACCAGCTGCTCGGCGGCGGCCCAGGCGTAGATCATCCACTTGGGGCGGTCCCACGCCTCGCCGGCGCCGGGTGCCTGGGAGAGGTCGATGACGGGGACGTCCTGCTGAGCACTGGTGGGCGCGGTGGGGGGAGAGTCGTTCGGCATGGTGAGTCCTTGAGCACGTGAGGTGCGACATCGGGGGGGGGGGGGCGGGGGTGTGTCAGATTCATGCATCTGGATGTCACGGGTAACGTTACCCGTCGAGTCCCCCGACTCGGCCCAACCCCCGTCTCACTTCGAAAGAGTTTCCTCGATGCCCCCTCGTGTGACGATCATCGGCCTGCACTTCGCCCCCGAACCCACGGGCAACGCCCCGTACACCGCCTCCCTGGCCGCCGGTCTCGCCGCGAAGGGCTGGGACGTCAAGGTGATCACCGGCTTCCCGCACTACCCGCAGTGGGAGGTCTACGACGGCTACTCCGGGCGTGTCCACCGTGAGCGGCACGAAGGGGCCGAGGTCCTGCGGCTGCGCCAGTACGTACCGCGCCGGCCCAGCCTCGTCACCCGCACCCTGATGGAGCTGCACTTCGGCCTCAAGGCGGCGCTGACGGACTGGGGCGATCCGGACGTCGTTCTCTTCGTCTCCCCCGCGATGTTCTCCACGGCCCTGTGCGCGCTGGCCGCGAGGCTGCGGCACCGCGGCGTGCCGACCGTCACCTGGGTCCAGGACCTCTATTCCCGTGGCGTCGAGGAGTCGCACGCGTCGGCGGCCGTGGTCGCCCCGATCATGCGGGCCATCGAGGGCGCGGCGCTGTCCTCCGCACGCAGGACGATCGTGATCCACGACCGCTTCCGCCAGCACGTGGTGGACCGGCTCCACGTCCCGAGCGAGAAGGTGCAGGTAGTCCGCAACTGGACGCACATCACGCCGCAGAACTCCGTGGACCGGGGTGACGTGCGCCGTCGTCTGGGCTGGGCCCCGGACCGCACCGTGGTCCTGCACGCCGGGAACATGGGCGTGAAGCAGGGCCTCGACAACGTGGTGGAGGCGGCCCGCCTGGCGCAGGAGCAGGGCTCCTCGCTGCAGTTCGTGCTCATGGGCGACGGCAATCAGCGCCGCCACCTCGAGGAGCTCGGCCACGGGGTCGCGAACCTCCAGTTCCTCGATCCCCTGCCCAACGACGAGTACGCGGCCGCACTGGCCTCGGCCGACGTCCTGCTGGTCAACGAGCTGGCCGGGGTGAAGGACATGTCCGTGCCGAGCAAGCTCACGTCCTACTTCGTGACGGGCCGCCCGGTCTTGGCCGCCGTAGAGGCCGAGAGCGCCACGGCTGGAGAGGTCGAGGCCTCGGGCGCTGGCCGGGTGGTGCCCTCCGACGATCCGCGTCACCTGCTGCGGGCAGCCGAGGAGATGAGCGCCGACCCTGCCGCGTCCACGGCCCTGGGGTCCAACGGCCCCGCCTATGCCACCGAACACCTGACCGCGGACGCCGCCATGAGCCGGTGGGACGATGTGCTTCGATCTTTGACGCGACATGTCCGGGTCTGATCACCGGCTTTGCCCGTTCATTCACTAGCATAAAACTGTCCCCTCAACGGCCCACGCCCTCTCCCCCGAAGGACGATCATGCACGCCACCCCCAAGAAGGCTTTCATCACCGGGATCACCGGTCAGGACGGCTCCTATCTGGCGGAGCTGCTGCTCGCCAAGGGCTACGAGGTCCACGGCCTGATCCGCCGGGCCTCCACGTTTAACACCCACCGGATCGACCACCTCTACTCGGACCCGCACGAGACCGACGCCAAGCTGTTCCTGCACTACGGCGACCTCTCCGACGGCTCCCGGCTGGTGACGCTGATGGCGCAGATCCGCCCGGACGAGGTCTACAACCTCGCCGCCCAGTCCCACGTGAAGGTCTCCTTCGAGGAGCCCGAGCACACCGGGGACACCACCGGCCTGGGCACCGTCCGCCTGCTCGAGGCGATGCGCCTGGCCAACGTGGACGCCCGCTACTACCAGGCCTCCACCTCCGAGCTCTACGGCGCCACCCCACCGCCGCAGCACGAGGACACCCCGTTCTACCCCCGTTCCCCCTATGGGGCGGCGAAGATCTACTCCTACTGGATCACCAAGAACTACCGCGAGGCCTACGACATGTACGCCGTCAACGGGATCCTGTTCAACCACGAGTCCCCCCGGCGCGGTGAGACCTTCGTGACCCGCAAGATCACCCGGGCGGTGGCCGCGATCAAGGCCGGCACCCAGGAGAAGCTCTACATGGGCAACCTCCAGGCCATCCGCGACTGGGGCTACGCCGCCGAGTACGTCGAGGGCATGTGGCGGATGCTCCAGGCCGACGAGCCCGAGGACTTCGTCCTGGCCACCGGCCACCCGTGCACTGTGCGGGAGTTCTTGGAGATCTCCTTCGACCACGCCGGACTGGACTGGCGCGAGCACGTCGAGTTCGACGAGCGCTACCTGCGCCCCACCGAGGTCGACGCCCTGATCGGCGACCCCGCCAAGGCCAAGGACAAGCTCGGCTGGGAGGCCACCGTCAAGGCCCCCGAGCTGGCCCGCCTGATGGTCGACGCCGACATCGCCATGCTCGAGCACACCGAAGGCTGGGTCGACACCGTCGAGCTCGCCTCCTGGGCCAAGTGACCGGAGACGCCACGATGACAGCAGACACCACCGAGATGACCGACAGCACCACGATCACCTTCACCCCCGGACCACTCGACCGCACCGCCCCGTTCTACGTGGCCGGCCACCGCGGCCTGGTCGGCTCCGCGATCTGGCGCAGGCTCCAGGCCGAGGGCTTCACCGACCTCATCGGGCGCACCTCGTCCGAGCTGGACCTGAAGGACCGGGACGCCGTGTTCGCGTTCTTCGCCGAGGCCAAGCCGCGCTACGTGGTGCTGGCCGCGGCGAAGGTCGGCGGGATCCTGGCCAACAGCACCTATCCCGTGGACTTCCTCTCGGAGAACCTCCGGATCCAGGTCAACGTCCTCGACGCCGCCCTGGAACACGGCGTGGAGCGGGTGCTGTTCCTGGGCTCCTCCTGCATCTACCCGAAGCTGGCCGACCAGCCGCTGAAGGAGGAGTACCTGCTCACCGGGCACCTGGAACCGACCAACGACGCCTACGCGATCGCCAAGATCGCCGGGATCCTGCAGATCCAGGCCGTCCGGCGCCAGTACGGGCTGCCGTGGATCTCGGCGATGCCCACGAACCTCTACGGCCCCGGGGACAACTTCTCCCCCACCGGCTCCCACGTGCTGCCGGCGATGATCCGCCGCTACGAGGAAGCCCGCATCCAGGGCGCCGAGTCGGTGACGAACTGGGGCACCGGGTCCCCGCTGCGGGAGTTCCTGCACGTGGATGACATGGCCGAGGCCTGCCTGCACCTGCTCGAGCACTACGACGGCCCCGAGCACGTCAACGTGGGCACCGGCACGGATGTCACCATCAGGGAGCTCGCCGGCCTCGTGGCCGAGGCCGTGGGCTACACCGGATCCATCGAGTGGGACACCACCAAGCCCGACGGCACCCCGCGCAAGCTCATGGACGTCTCCAAACTGGCCGAGGCCGGCTGGACCGCCCGCATCCCCCTGCGCGAGGGCCTCCGCTCCACCGTCGACTGGTTCCGCGAGCACCAGGACGGCATCCGCGAGTGACCTCCATCCATCCCCCCACCCCCGAGCCGATTCCGAGGAGAACCATGGAGCACCTTGACGCAGAGCGGGAAGCCCCCGCTCTCGATGCACGGGATCTCCTCCGGCTGGTGCGCACGCACTGGCGGGCCATCACGCTGATCACGCTGCTGTGCACGCTCCTGGCACTCGGCTGGACGCTGATACAGCCCAAGATCTACTCGGCCACCGCCTCCGGACTGGTCGTCGCGACCGGTGAGCAGGACCTGGCCAGTGCGCTCGCCGGCAACAACCTGGCGCAGTCCAAGGCCGTCTCCTACGAGTCGCTGGCCACGGCGCGACCGGTGGCCGTCACGGTGATCGAGGACCTCGAGCTCGACACGACGCCGGAGGAGCTGCTGCCGCGCATCGCCACGGACGTTCCCGTGGACACCCCGGAGCTGCGCATCACCGCCGACGCCGAAGACCCGACGGAGTCGGCCGACCTCGCCAACGCCTGGGTCGTGGCCCTGGCCGAGCAGGTGCAGGAGCTCGAGAGCCAGGGCGACGAGGACGCGATCAACCGCGTGGCCGTCCAGCCGCTCAGCAACGCCTCGCTCCCCCTCGCGCCGTCCTCGCCGAACCTCAAGCTGAACCTGGCCCTCGGCTTCGTGGGCGGGCTCGGTCTGGGCCTGCTCTACGCGTTCGCCCGGTACAAGATGGACCGCCGCATCAAGTCGGTCGAGGAGATCCGCGACGGCTTCGGCGTCGCCGTGCTCGGTGTCATCCCCACCGACGACCGGCTGGCCGACCACCGCGAGATCGTCGAGACCGGCTTCTCCGCCGGCCGCGGGCACCACGAGTTCTCCGAGGCCCTGCGCGAGCTGCGCACCAACCTCAGCTTCGTCTCGGTGGACAACCCGCCGCGGATGATTGTGGTCACCTCCTCCCTGCCGGGTGAGGGCAAGTCCTCGATCACGGCGAACCTGGCGGTGGCCATCGCCTCGACCGGGCGCAACGTCGTCGTCGTGGACGGCGACCTCCGCCGCCCGGTGATCACCGACCTCTTCGGGCTCGTGCCCGGCGTGGGTGTCACCGATGTGCTCACCGGGCAGGTGCGGGTGGACGAGGTCCTCCAGACCTACGACAAGTTCCCGAACCTGCAGGTGCTCGGCGCCGGCCGGACCGCCCCGAATCCCACGGAGTTGCTGTCCTCGAAGGCCATGCACGCCATGCTCGAGACCCTCGCCCAGGACGCCCTGGTTCTCGTGGACGCTCCCCCGCTGCTGCCGGTCACCGACGCCGCGCTGCTCACGGCCTCGGCCGACGGCGCGATCATCGTGGCCACGGCGCAGAAAACCACCACGGACGAGCTGTCCAAGGCTCTGGAGAACCTGCACCAGGTGCACGGCAACGTGCTCGGCGTGGTGCTCAACCGCGTGCCCACCACCGGTGCGGACGCAGGTTACTACGGTTACTATGGCAAATCGTATTACGCGAACTCGGACGACCAGCCGGCACCGAAGACCGGCGCCCAGCCGGCCGTGGCTGCACCGGCCGGCAAGCAGCCGTGGGGCACCGCGCCGCGCGCGGAGAGCTCCGACGCCCAGCAGTCGGCGGGGGCTTCGACCCGGAAGGAGCCGACGGCTCCGTCGGCCGAGGACGCGGCCCCCGCTCCTCGGGCGGAGCGGTCCAACGGTCAGGGCTCTGCCGAGCACGAGTCCTTCGGGCTCGAGGCGTGGGGGCAGTCCGGCTCGCACAGCGGGTCCACCTCTACCCGGAGCTGAAAGCCAGCGGTCACCGATCAGGCCACAACAGGGGCGCCTCCGGCTGGAGGCACCCCTGTTACGTGTCCGCCGGATCCGTTTCCGCACGTCGCAGGTACCGATCGGCCGTTACCAGGCCGTGCCTTGTGCGGGCAGCCGGCCGATGTCAGCGTGTCAACAGGTTCAGCCCTCGGAAGGGAAAGAACCATGAGACACACGACAAGAATTCCGTGGCGCACCTCCGGCTCCGCGTTCTTGATACTTCTGGTGGCCGCCGCGTGCGGAGCCTCAGCACGATCGGCCGATGACGTGGCCCGGCACTTGGCGCGAGGCAGCTCGGAAGTCGAAGAGGTCAGCCAAGCCATTACCCGTGCGAACGGGGGTTCAGCGCAGGTCGAGCGGAAGACAGCCGAGCAACTTAAGACCGGAGCCGGTGTCCTATCCGAGCTGATGAATGCCCACAACATCTCAGCGGGTGAAGCCTGCGACATCTACCAGCTGGGCAGCCCCTTCCTCGGCGACGATCCCCAGGTGGAAGCGCTGCTGTCCCGGATGAGGATGGACGTCGAACGCGGGGTGGCGACCAAGAAATCCATCGACCTCGCGTGCGGCATCCGGGGCGCCCTGGACGGCATTTGAGGCGCAGACCGACCGTTTCGGCACCCCGCCGACGTTACCGCCCGGCCCCCGGCTCGACCGTCCGCGGGGCACTCTTCTGCGGGAAGGCGCCCCCGTCTCGTTGCCGGCCTTGCGCCGGCTCACTGCCCGGCGGCCTCCGGGTCGGTCATCTCCGCGATCATGAGGAGGTTGCCGCACGTGTCGTCGAGGATCGCGGCGGTGACCGGGCCCATCGGCGTCGGCTCCTGCACGAAGCGCACGCCCAGGCCGACAAGCCGCTCGTACTCGGCCTGCACGTCCTCCACGCCGAAGCTGTTGAACGGAATGCCGTCGGCCACCAGCGCTTCCTTGAACGGCCGGACGGCCGGGTGCTCGGAGGGCTCCAGGAGCAGCTCCACGCCCTCCGGGGCCTGCGGTGAGACGACGGTCAGCCAGCGGTAGGTCCCGGCCGGCACGTCGGTCTTGAGCTGGAAGCCCAGCGTGGAGGTGTAGAACTCCAGGGCCTTCTGCTGGTCATCCACGAAGATGCTGGCGGTGGTGATGATCATGGCGTGTCCTTCGGCGGGGGCGGCAGGGAGTCCATCCACTGCCGCGCGGCGGTGAGCGGGGAGGTGTCCAGGTGGTGCAGCGTGGTGCGTCCCTGGACGGTGGTGGTCACCAGGCCGGCCTGGCGCAGCACGGCCAGATGCTTGGTCACGGCCTGCCGGGTCATGGCCAGGCCGTGGTCGTTGATGAGACGCACGGTGAGCTCGAAGAGGCTCTGGTCGTTGCGCGCGGCGAGCTCCTCGAGCAGGATCCGCCGCGCGGGGTGGGCCAGGGCCTGGAACAGGATGTCCACACATCCAGAATAGGCAACCTTATGGTTGCCCGTCAAGAGCCGATGTTGGGCGCAGCCGCCGGTACAGCCGGAATCGAACACGCCGCTGGCCGGAGCGGGCGTAGGCTCGAGAGCGGTCGGACCGCGCCGGACAACGTCGTCGGGAATCCTGACGGCGGCGCCCCAGGGATGGAGACACGATGAGCACGCCCCCGAGCCGGGACCCGCACGCCCCCGCACCGACTGCCGCGCCGCACGTGGCCGACAGCCACGACCTGATCCGGGTCCAGGGCGCCCGGGAGAACAACCTCCGGGACATCAGCGTGGAGCTCCCCAAGCGCCGGCTGACGGTGTTCACCGGCGTCTCCGGCTCCGGCAAGAGCTCGCTGGTGTTCGGCACGATTGCCGCGGAGTCCCAGCGGCTGATCAACGAGACCTACAGCACCTTCGTGCAGGGCTTCATGCCCACGCAGGCCCGGCCCGACGTCGACGTCCTCGACGGCCTCACCACCGCGATCATCGTGGACCAGGAGCGGATGGGCGCCAACGCCCGCTCCACGGTCGGCACTGCCACCGACGCGGACGCGATGCTGCGGATCCTCTTCAGCCGGCTCGGTCAGCCGCACATCGGCACGGCCAAGGCGTTCTCCTTCAACGTCGCCTCGATCAGCGGCGCCGGCGCCGTGACCATGGAGCGCGGCGGCAAGACCGTGAAGGAGCGGCGCAGCTTTTCCATCACCGGCGGCATGTGCCCGCGCTGCGAGGGCATGGGCCAGGTCAACGACGTCGACCTCACCCAGCTCTACGACTCCGCCAAGTCCCTCAACGAGGGCGCGCTCGCCGTTCCCGGCTACAGCACGGAGGGCTGGTACGGCCGCATCTTCAGCGGCTGCGGCTTCTTCGACCCGGACAAGCCGATCCGCGACTTCACCGAGGACGAGCTGCACGACCTGCTGCACAAGGAGCCGACCAAGATCAAGGTCGACGGCATCAACCTCACCTACGAGGGGCTGATCCCAAAGATCCAGAAGTCCTTCCTGGCCAAGGACGTGAGCGCGCTGCAGCCGCACATCCGCGCCTTCGTGGAGCGGGCCGTGACGTTCACCGCCTGCCCCGAGTGCAGCGGCACCCGGCTCAGCGAGGCCGCCAGGTCCGCCAAAATCCGTGGCATCAGCATCGCTGACGCTTGCGCGATGCAGATCAGCGACCTCGCCGCCTGGGTGCGCCAGCTGGACGAGCCGTCCGTGGCACCGCTGCTCACCGCCCTGGGCGAGACCCTCGACTCCTTCGTGGAGATCGGGCTGGGCTACCTCTCCCTCAGCCGCTCCTCGGGCACGCTCTCCGGCGGGGAGGCCCAGCGCACCAAGATGATCCGGCACCTCGGCTCCTCGCTCACCGACCTCACCTACGTCTTCGACGAGCCCACCATCGGGCTGCACCCGCACGACATCGAGCGGATGAACAACCTCCTGCTGCTCCTGCGGGACAAGGGCAACACCGTGCTGGTCGTGGAGCACAAGCCGGAGACCATCGCCATCGCCGACCACGTGGTCGACCTCGGCCCCGGCGCCGGCACGGGCGGCGGCACGGTCTGCTACGAGGGCACCGTCGGCGGTCTGCGCACCGCGGGCACCCTCACCGGGCGGCACCTGGACGACCGCGCCGCCCTGAAGCCGTCGGTGCGCGAGCCCTCCGGGGCGCTGGAGGTCCGCGGCGCCGATACGAACAACCTGCAGTCGGTCGACGTCGACATCCCGCTCGGCGTGCTGACGGTGCTGACCGGCGTGGCCGGCTCGGGCAAGAGCTCGCTGATCGCCGGTTCGGTGCTCGGCCGGGAGGGCGTGGTGTCGATCGACCAGGCCGCCATCCGCGGCTCCCGGCGCAGCAACCCGGCGACGTACACGGGACTGCTGGACCCGATCCGCAAGGCCTTCGCCAAGGCCAACGGCGTGAAGCCGGCGCTGTTCAGCGCCAACTCGGAGGGCGCGTGCCCCGCCTGCAACGGTGCCGGCGTCATCTACACCGACCTGGCGATGATGGCCGGCGTGGCCACCACGTGCGAGGAGTGCGAGGGCCGCCGGTTCCAGGCCGCGGTGCTCGAGCACACCCTGGGCGGGCGCAACATCGCCGAGGTGCTCGCGATGCCGGTCGAGGAGGCCGAGGAGTTCTTCGGCGCCGGCGAGGCGCGCACCCCCGCCGCGCACGCGATCCTGCACCGGCTCGCCGACGTGGGACTGGGCTACCTCAGCCTGGGCCAGCCGCTGACCACGCTCTCCGGCGGCGAGCGCCAGCGACTCAAGCTGGCCACGCACCTCGGTAAGAAGGGCGGCGTCTACGTCCTCGACGAACCGACTACCGGCCTGCACCTGGCCGACGTCCAACAGCTGCTGGGCCTGCTCGACCGGCTGGTGGACTCCGGCAAGTCGGTCATCGTGATCGAGCACCACCAAGCGGTCATGGCCCACGCGGACCGGATCATCGACCTCGGCCCCGGCGCCGGCCACGACGGCGGCCGGATCGTCTTCGAGGGCACCCCCGCCGCGCTCGTCGCCGCCCGTTCGACCCTCACCGGCGAGCATCTCGCCGCCTACGTGGGTGCCTGAGCGCAACATGTCCGCGTCTTCGGAGAACCCTTGACCCTTCACTGCTCCTGCGGTGTACTAGTTGAGTAACTAACCGAGCAACTCGGAGGTCGTGGTGGTCGACGAAGGCAGGCCCCTCTTCGTGCAGATCGCCGAACAGGTCGAGGACTCGATCGTGGACGGCAGCCTCGCCGAGGAGGCGCAGGCCCCGTCCACCACCGAGCTCGCCGCCTTCTACCGCATCAACCCGGCCACCGCCGCGAAGGGCATCAACATGCTCGTCGGCAAGGGAGTGCTCCAGAAGCGCCGGGGCATCGGGATGTTCGTGGCCCCCGGCGCCCGCGAGCTCCTGCTCGAGGAGCGCCGCAACGCCTTCGCCCACCGCTACGTGCACCCGCTGCTCGCCGAGGCGCGCAAGATCGGGCTCGGACCCGACGACGTCGCCGATCTCGTCCGAGCCGGTGCCGCCGGCACCGCACCACAGGCCACACCAGATCGAAGGACACCATGAACCCCGTGATCCAGGTCCGGAACCTCACGAAGCGCTACAAGGACAAGGTCGCCCTCGACGACGTGAGCTTCGACGTCGAGCAGGACACGATCTACGGCCTGCTGGGGCGCAACGGCGCCGGCAAGACGACCGCGATGTCGATCCTCACGGCCCAGAACCTCCCCACCAGCGGTGACGTGCGCGTGTTCGGCGAGAACCCCTACGAGAACGCCCGGGTGCTCAGCCGGATGTGCTTCGTGCGCGAGAGCCAGAAGTATCCCGACGACGCAACCCCGCGGCACGCCTTCACCTCGGCGCGGCTGTTCTTCCCGCGGTGGGACCAGCAGCTCGCCGACGAGCTCGTCGAGGAGTTCCAGCTGCCCGTGAAGCGCACCATCAAGAAGCTCTCGCGCGGGCAGCTCTCCGCCGTCGGCGTCATCATCGGTCTTGCCTCCCGCGCGGAGATCACCTTCTTCGACGAGCCGTACCTCGGCCTCGACGCCGTCGCGCGGCAAGTCTTCTACGACCAGCTCCTGGCGGACTACGCGGAGCACCCTCGGACGGTGCTGCTCTCGAGCCACCTCATCGACGAGGTCGCGAACCTCCTCGAGCGGGTGCTCGTGATCGACGAGGGCCGGATCATCATGGACGAGTCCACCGACGACGCCCGCGCCCAGGCCACGAACGTCGTCGGCGAGGCGTCCGCGGTGGAGGACGCCGTGCGCGGCCGCGAGGTCATCCACCGCGAGAGCCTCGGCCGCGTCGCCTCTGTCACGTTCCTCGGCCGCCTCGACGAGACCGAGCGCGACGCGCTCACCGCGGCAGGACTCGAGCTTGCGCCCGTCTCGCTGCAGCAGCTCATCGTGCGCCGCACGCAGCGGCGCTCTCCCGGTCACGACGTCTCCGCCGCGGCCACCCAGGAAGGAGCACTCCGATGACCGCCCTCGATGCCGGCAGCGTGACCCGCCCCGCCGCAGTGCGCCACCGCACCCTCAACGTGGTGCGCCTGCAGTTCGTGAACACGCAGACGTTCGTCTGGGTGCCGGCTCTCGTGCTCGGCGGCGCGTGGGTGATCACGCTGCTCATCTACTGGATCATCCAGAGCGCGGGCGGTGTGGACGTCAAGATCGGTGGAGGCTCGCAGGCACCGCTGTGGTACTTCCTCGTGGTCGGCGTCCAGGCCATGACCCTGACCTTCCCGTTTTCGCAGGCGATGAGCCTGACGCGGCGGGAGTTCTACGTCGGCTCCCTGGCGGCCGCCGCGGTGAGCGGCCTCGGGATGTCGCTGATCTTCGTGCTGCTCGGACTGGTCGAGCAGGCCACCGACGGGTACGGCCTGAACGGGTACTTCGCCTACCTCGAGTGGGTGTGGGAGGCGGGACCGCTCGCGGCCGGCCTGACGTACTTCGTCTCGACGATGCTGTTCTTCATCATCGGCTTCTGGTTCGCGACGATCTTCAAGCGCTTCGGCACGGCCAAGCTCGTGATCGTCATGCTCGCGATCGGCCTGGCCCTCGTGGGGCTCATCGCCCTGGTGAGCCTGCGGCAGGCTTGGCCGGAGGTGGGGGCGTGGATCCTCGAGACGGGCTCCCTGGGCCTGACGATGTGGGCCGTGCTGGTGAGCGCCCTGCTCGCGGTCGGCTCCTACCTCACGCTGCGCAGGATGCCCGCCTGACGGGCGTGCGCCCATCGAGGTCGCGACCAGTGATGTCAAGCTTACCTTGACACCTCGAGGGGATCGGGCATCCTGGGGACCTGGACATCTGCTCCGGCCGAAGTTCTACGACTACTTGAGATGAGGTGGAATTCCATGGACATCACCACCGCGCACGACCGCACCGGACTGGATGAGCTCGAGGTGTCGTCACACCCTGCGCGCGACGCTGTGCATTTCCGGCGCATTCTGGCCGCTCGGCAGCACATCGCCGAGGCGGAACAGGAGCTGCGCGAGGCGGTGAAGGCGGCCCGCGAGGCCGGTGACTCCTGGGCCGTGATCGGCGCTGCTCTCGACACCACTCGCCAGGCTGCCCAGCAGAGGTTCGGCCAGGGCTGACCGCTCGCGCGACGCACTCCGCCGTCGCACAGCTCAGCGATCCGTCATGCACACCACGCGGCGGGACAACTCCCTCAGGGCAGAACTGACCTGAGGGAGGACTACCCTGCCGTCGTCGCCCGCTCCGCGTAGCGGCGCTCGAAGGCGAGGATCGCGTCCGTGGCCTCGAACAGCTCGTCCGCCATCTGCTGGAGCACCGCCTCCTCCTGGCGGTAGGGGTCGATCACGTCGTTGCGCTCGGGGTGGCGCACCGGCACCCGCTGTCGCAGCCGCGGCGCCTGCTGGACCAGCCACGCCCAGCGCTCGGCGCGGTCCGCCGGCACAGCGCGGTCCAGCTCCGGGTCGGTGGAGAGGTACTGCAGGATCCGGGCGAACTCCCGCAGGGTGAAGACCTTCTTCAGCAGTCGCGGGGACTGCTGGAGCACCAGCTGGGTGTGCTCGCGGGCCATCACGAGCACCAGGTCCACGTCCCGGAGCACGTCCGGGGTGACCTGCCGGGCCTTGTGCGCGGCGGCGGCCTCCAGGCCGCGGTCCCGGGCCAGCTGGCCGACCCGCTCCTCGAAGCCCTCGTCCACCAGCGCGTGCATCCCGGCGCTCGTCACCTCGAAGCCGCCGGGTGAGATCTCGTTGAGGCCGTGGTCGAGCTCGACCGCCGCCATGGGCGAGCGGCACACGTTGCCCGTGCAGACCGTCAGGATGCGCGTGGGGGCCATGGTTCTCCTCTGGGGGGGGTCGAGTCCGGTTCATCGTATCCGGGGGACCGCCCTGAGCAGGGCGTTTCCCCGCCCACCGGCACCGCGCCGCGGGTGCGAGCTGGAAGGCGGCGAGCCCGCCGTCGTCGTTCCCGGGTCCGAATGACTACGCGCAGAGGTGTACGGGTGCGTAACACGGCCCATCGTTATTGATTATTTATGCAAACGCACCTTTATACTCGACCTGGCTCCAGAGGATCTTCCCCCCATCCCCATGGCCTTGCACGAGTCGTTCCCCCAACGATCCATGCGAGATAGGCGTTCCAGCGTGAAAGCACCCCCCCGACTGACGCTGCCCGCTGCCCTCACGGCGGCGGTGCTGGCCATCACCACACTCACCCCGGTCGCGGCCCTGGAAGAGGCCGCCACCAGCTCATCGACCACCCTCTCCGAGGAGCGGCAGGGCAACCTGGTCTCCAAGGTCGTGGAGTCCGACGGCGAGGTCGTCTCCACCCTCGTGGACGGGACCACCGGCGAGGCCGTCCTCCCCGACCCGGAGCGCGCCGGCACGCAGCCGGCCCCCGGCGACCCCCACGGCGGCGCCGTGATGGGGCAGTGGGCCAAATCCGACCAGCACTTCGAGCAGCTCGCCGCGAGCTCCGCCCGCACCGCGGAGGAGCTCTCCGGGACCGCCGACGACGACGCCGGCACGGGCGCCGGCGCCGGCTCCGATGCCGGTGACGCCGCGGAGGAGGCGGGCGCGGGGGTCGCGTCCGCGTCCTCCCTCGGCGCCGCCGCCTCCTGGGCCCCCAGCGGCATCAAGGGCACGGACGTCTCCAACTGGCAGCCGTCCCTGAACTGGACGAGCCTGTGGAACCAGGGCTCCCGCTTCGCCTACGTGAAGTCCTCCGAGGGGGACAGCATCCGCAACAGCCTGTTCACCCAGCAGTACGCCGGGGCGGGGGCCGTGGGCATGTACCGCGGCGGCTACCACTTCGCGATCCCCACCCGGGACTCCTCCGGCGCCAAGCAGGCGGACTACTTCCTGGCCAACGGCGGCGGCTGGTCCGCGGACGGCCGGACCCTGCCCGGCCTGCTGGACATCGAGAACAACCCGTACCCCTCCCTGTACGGCAACGCCTGCTACGGCTTCTCCCCGTCCGAGATGGTCGGCTGGATCCGGGACTTCTCCGACCGGTACAAGTCCCGCACCGGGCGGCTGCCGGCCATCTACACGAACTACTACTGGTGGCGGGACTGCACGGGCAACTCCAGCGCGTTCAACGACCACCCCATGCACATCGCCGCCTACGAGACCGCGGCCCCCATCGTGCCCAGCGCGTGGTCCACCTACGACTTCTGGCAGTACACCGACGCCGGGTTCACCGAGCAGATCGACGCCAACGTCTACCGCGGCAGCTCCGCGCAGCTGCGGGACCTGGCACGCAACGCCTACTACAAGCCGCTCGGCGGGCGGACCCCGTCCGGCGCCCCGGCCGCCCCCACCGAGGTGGCTCCGGCCGGCTACGTGGTCAAGGGCGCCATCGGCAACCAGTACCGGGCCCTCGGCGGCTCCTCCGTGTTCGGCACCCCCACCGGCAACGAGCGCGGCGGCCTGCTCCACGGCGGCGTCCTGCAGGGCTTCTCCAAGAAGCACACCTTCTACTGGACGCCCTCCACCGGGGCCTGGCCGGTGAACTTCAACGGGGCCATCGGCCGCAAGTTCGCCGCGAACCGCTGGGAGAACGGCTACGGCTACCCCACCACCCGTGAGGTCGGCGGGCTCGTCAACGGCGGCGCCTACCAGGTGTTCCGCAAGGGCAGCGCCGTGACCAAGGTGCTGTGGAGCCCGGCCACCGGCGCCGTGCCGGTCCGGGAGACCAGCGGGATCGGCAGGCTGTGGAAGCGCGCCGGCCACGAGCGCGGCTACGGCTACCCCGTCACCTCCGAGCGCGGCGGGCTCCTCTACGGCGGCGCCTACCAGGTGTTCCGCAACGGCAGCAAGGTCTACCGGATCGTCTGGAGCTCCGCCTCCGGCGCCCACGCGGTGCAGGAGAACGGCGCGATCGGCCGCGAGTGGATCGCCGCCGGCTCCGAGCGCGGCTACGGCTACCCCACAACCAACGAGTACCGGTACGGCTCCGAGATCCGCCAGCGGTTCTCCAAGAACTTCACCGTGCACTACTCGACCACCACGAAGAGGACCTGGGTGACCCGATGAGCCCCGCCAAGCACCGCGCCCCGGCGCGCACCCGCACCCCCGGCCCGCTGACGCTGACCGCCGCCGCCCTGGCCCTGGCGGTCCCCGCCACCGGGATGCTGACCGCGGCCCCCGCGGCCGCGGCGAGCTCGGACATCGTCACGGTCTCCTCGAGCACCCGCTCGGCGGACGCCCAGCAGCTGCTCGAGCTGATCAACGCCCACCGCAAGGCCAAGGACCTCGCCCCGGTGAAGTACTCCGCGACGGTCTCGGGCATCGCCCAGGGCGAGTCCGACCGCCTGGTCCGCCAGGAGGTCATCAACCACACGACCACGTTCATGACGGATCCCCGGGCCGCGGGCTGGAACGCCGTGGGCGAGATCCACGCGGTCTCGTGGCAGGGCAAGGTGGCCGACCTGATGACGTGGTGGAAGAACTCGAAGGCGCACAACAAGGTGCTCACCGACCCGGACATGACCGTCATCGGGATCGGCCTGACCTATGCGGACGGCTCGCTGGCCGGGAGCAAGGAGGGCTGGCGCCTGGTCGGCACGGTCGCCTCCTACGGCTACCCGGCGGGCAAGGGGCCCACGGACGTCCGCACCACGGTGGGCACGGCCCCGGCACCGGCACCGGCCCCCGCGCCGGCGCCGAAGCCCACTCCCCCGCCGACCACCGCGCCGATCACCTCGGCCGGCTACGAGGTGCGCGGCGGGATCGGCCGCCAGTACCACGCCCTGGGCGGGGCGCCCGTGTTCGGCGCCCCCACGGGCAACGAGCGCGGTGGGCTGCTCTACGGCGGCGTCCTGCAGGGGTTCGCCAACAAGCACACCTTCTACTGGAGCTCCGGCACCGGGGCGTGGCCCGTGAACTTCAACGGCGCCATCGGCCGCAAGTTCGCCGCCCACCGCTGGGAGAACGGCTTCGGCTACCCCACCACCCGCGAGATCACCGGGCTCACCGGCGGCGGCGCCTACCAGGTCTTCCGCAAGGGCAACGCCGTGCACAAGGTGCTGTGGAGCCCCCGCACCGGGGCGAAGGTCGTGAAGGAGTCCGGCGCGATCGGCCAGCGGTGGAAGGCCGCCGGCGCGGAGCGCGGCTACGGCTACCCGGTCACCGACGAGTACCGGTACGGCTCGGAGGTCCGTCAGCGGTTCTCCAACGGCTACACCGTGCACTGGTCCTCGATCACCAAGCGGAACTGGGTCACCCGCTGACCCTTTCCCACCCGGACGACGACGCAGCCCCTCACCGCACGGTGAGGGGCTGCGTCGTCGTCGGCCGTGGCCCGGGACCGGGTCAGGACCTGCCGTTGAAGAGGCTGGTCACGGAGCCGTCCTCGAAGACCTCCTGGATGGCCCGGGCGATGAGCGGGGCGATCGAGAGGACCGTGAGGTTCTCGAACTGGTGCTCCGGCGGCACGGGCAGGGTGTCCGTGACGACCACCTCGAGGGCGCCGCACGTGGACAGCCGCTCCACGGCCGGGTCCGAGAACACCGCGTGGGTCGCGGCGATGATGACGTCCTTGGCGCCCTTCTCGCGCAGCACCTGCACGGCGCCGGAGATGGTCCCGCCGGTGTCGATCATGTCGTCGATCAGCACGCAGGTGCGGCCCTCGATGTGGCCCACGACCTCCTTCGAGGTGGCCTGGTTGGGCCGGGTGATGTCCCGGGTCTTGTGCACGAACGCGAGCGGGCACCCGCCCAGCAGCTCGGTCCACTGCTCCGCCACGCGCACGCGCCCGGTGTCCGGGGAGACCACGGTGACGTTGTCGACGTCGACGACGGAGCGCACGTGGGCCGCCAGCAGCGGAATGGCCATGAGGTGGTCGACGGGACCGTCGAAGAAGCCCTGGATCTGCGCGGTGTGCAGGTCCACGGACATCAGCCGGTCCGCGCCGGCCGTCTTGTAGAGGTCCGAGATGAGGCGGGCCGAGATCGGCTCGCGGCCGCGGTGCTTCTTGTCCTGCCGGGCGTAGGGGTAGAACGGGGAGACCACGGTGATCGACTTCGCGGAGGCCCGCTTGAGGGAGTCGATCATGAGCAGCTGCTCCATGATCCACTGGTTGATCGGCGCCGGGTGGGACTGGATGAGGAAGGCGTCCGTGCCGCGCACCGACTCCCCGAACCGCACGTAGGTCTCGCCGTTGGCGAAGTCGTAGGCGTCCGTGGGGATCAGCTCCGTGCCCAGCTCCGAGGCGATGCGCTCGGCGAGCTCCGGGTGGGCCCGCCCCGAGACCAGGACCAGCTGCTTGGCACCTGCGTTGGTGATTGCGGTCATTGTTACTCGCTTTCCTCGGTGGTGTCCGCGCCGGTTCCTGCGCTGGAGTGCTCGGGAGACCCCGGTGCGGCCGTGGCCGCACCGTTGCCCAGGGCCCGCTCGGCGGCCTCGGCCGCGGCGGTGCCGGCACGGTGCTCCAGGACCCAGTTCTCGACGACCCGCTGCGCGCCCTCGGTCAGGGCCAGGGCCCCGGGCGGCACGTCCTTGCGGATCGTGGTGCCGGCCCCGGAGTAGGCGCCGTCGCCGACGTGCACGGGCGCCACGTACATGTTGTCGGAGCCCATCCGGACGTGGTCGCCGATCACGGTGCGCTGCTTGCGCACGCCGTCGTAGTTGACGAAGACCGAGGCCGCCCCGATGTTGGAGTGCTCACCGATCGTGGCGTCCCCCACGTAGGACAGGTGCGGGACCTTCGAGCCGGTGCCGATCCGGGAGTTCTTGGTCTCCACGAACGTGCCGATCTTGCCCTCATCCCCGAGCACCGTGCCCGGGCGCAGGTAGGCGAAGGGGCCCACGCTCGCGCGCGGCCCGATCACGGAGCCGGAGCCGTGCGTGCGCACCACGTGCGCGCCGGGGCCCACCTCCACGTCCGTGAGGGTGGTGTCCGGGCCGACGACGGCGTCCTCGCCCACCCGGGTTCCCCCGTGCAGCTGGGTCCCCGGCAGGATCGTGGCGTCCGCGGCGATGCGCACCTGCACGTCGATCCAGGTGCTGGCGGGGTCCACGACCGTCACGCCGTTGCGCATGTGCGCCTCGAGGACCCGGCGGTTGAGGTGGGCGCCGAGCTGGGCGAGCTGCACGCGGTCGTTGGCGCCCTCGACCTCCCAGCGGTCCTCGATCTTCAGCGCGTCCACCGCGTGGCCGGCCTCGCGGGCCAGCAGCGGGACGTCCGTCAGGTACATCTCGCCCTGGGCGTTGTCCGAGGTGACCTTCGCGAGGGAGTCCCGCAGGACGTCGGCGTCGAAGGCGAAGATGCCGGAGTTGATCTCGGCGACCGCGAGCTCGGCCTCGGTGGCGTCCTTGGCCTCCTTGATCTCGCGGAACGAGCCGTCGGCGTCCCGGAGGATCCGGCCGTAGCCGCCGGGCTGCTCGTGGTCGGCGGTCAGCACGGTCACCGCGTTGGCCCGCTCCTCGTGGTGGGCGACCAGCCTCCGCAGGACCTCCGGGGTCAGCAGCGGGACGTCGCCGTAGGTGACCACCACGGTGCCGGCCAGCCGTTCCTGGGCGTCGAGCGCCTCCACGGCCACCTGGACCGCGCGGCCCGTGCCGGGGACCTCGTCCTGGTCCACGATGAGCGCCTCGGGGTCCTGCTCGAGGACGTGCGGGGCCACCAGGTCCCGCTCGAAGCGCACCACGGCGGCCAGCCGCTGCGGGTGCAGGCTCCGCGCGGCCACCAGGCAGTGCCCGACCATGGAACGACCCCCGATCCGGTGCAGGATCTTGGGGGTCTTGGACTTCATGCGCGTGCCCTTGCCGGCGGCCAGGACGATGACGGCGGCGGGCCCGACGGCCGCCCCCGGACGATTCGCAGGGGTCTGGGGGGTGCTCACAGCGGGATGCAGCTCCTCGGTCGTCGATCGTAGAGAGGAGCCGGTGGGCTCACCGGCTCCGGCTCCGTTCCGTCTCACTAGCTGTTGCGCTCGTCGGCTCTGGCACTTCCGAGCTTCCGGGCTGTCTGGCGGGATGCGGACGTTCCGCCTCTAGGACTCGAACCTAGACTCCACGGCTCCAAAGGCCGGGGTGCTGCCGATTACACCAAGGCGGAGCACCGCCGTGGAACGGCAGTGGTGCACGCAGTGCACAGGCAGTCACCCTACCACTCGGGCATCAGGCCCCGGCCGCTCCCGGGCGTCCCAGCACCACGATGATCCGGGCCTGGGCGGCGGCCTCCCGCAGCTCCGGGACGGCGGCGAACAGGTCCTCGACCGTGTCCTCGTCCACCCCGGAAATGATCAGCGGGGCGAGGTCCAGCAGGGGCCGCATCCGCTCGAACGCGGCCGCCGGGCCCTCCCCCGCCTCCGAGGACGCGGCCACGTTCCAGGCCACGGACGCCAGGTAGTGCGAATCCACGTCCAGGGTCCCGGCCGCGCGGGCCCGCTCCAGGAACTGGACCAGCTCCACCTCGTCCGCGGTGGCGCCCTCCGTCTCGAGCAGCAGGTGCACCTGGTGGGCGGAGGCGGCCTCCGCGAGCGCGGCGAGCATCGAGTAGATCCGGTCCTCGCTGCGGCCCCGCCCGCCGACGCCGGCCCGCGGCACCACGAGGTACTCGGCGCCCACGCCGGCGGCCAGCGAGAGGTGGTCGTCGAGGACCGCGATGACGCCCTCGTCCGGGATGTCCTGGTCGATCGAGATGTCCGCCCGGATCATCAGCGGATCGGCCCCCGCGCCGCGCAGGGCCTCCCCCACCTGGCGCTGCGGCACCGAGCCGAGGTGGCGGCCGACCAGCTGGCCGGGTCCGGCCGGGATCTCCACCGGCCCGGGGTGCTCCGTGACGGCGCGGACGGCGGTCTCCAGGTCCGTGATGCCGTTCAGCCTGGTGCCCAGGGGTCGCGTGCTGGGGGTCGAGGAGGATCGCTCCGTCGGGTTCTGCTCCATGGCCCCATGCTCTCACCCGTGCGTGTGCCGCCGCTGAGAAATTTCTGTTCGCACACCCGCCGTCCCCGCCGCCGAGCCCCCGACTCTCCGGAACTCGGTGAGCCGAAGCCCCAGCTTCCGGCGCTCCGTCTCCGCCGAACCCCCACCCCCTGGGTCCCGACGCGCCGAGTCCCCAGTCCTGTCGCGTTTCCCCACGACTATTCCTGGGGATGTGCGACATGACTGGGGGCTCGGCGGGATGCGCACCTGACAGGTGCGGACTCGGCGGATGTGCTGGCGGTGGCGGCGGCGTCTCACGATCGCGCCATTACCACCGCCACCGCAGCGCTGCAGCCGTCACACCGCTGACCCGAGAACCGCGCTCCTCCTGACCGACTCGCAGTTGAGCACGGTGTCACCGCCGTCGGCCTCGCAGTTGTCGATGCCCTGCTCTCCGTTCAGGTAGTCGTTGAAGGCCACCCCGTCCACGCCGTTCAGGACGTCGTTTCCGGTGCCGCCGTAGTGCTTGTCCTTCCCCGCCTGCCCGTAGAGCTTGTCCTTCCCTGCATTGCCGTACAGAACGTCGTCGCCGGCGCCGCCGTAGAGGATGTCGTCGCCGTCTTGACCCCACAGGATGTCGTTCCCGCTACCACCCAGCAGGTAGTCGTTGCCCGATCCGCCGAACAGGTAGTCGTTGCCCGCCTGTCCGAACAGGTAGTCGTTGCCGCTCTGCCCGTAGACGATGTCCCTGGCGGTCCCGCCGTAGACCACGTCGTTGCCCGTCCCGGTATCGACGCGCGACGACTTGGTCACGGACGTCAGGTTCACCCTGTCGTTGCCGCCTCCGGTGTCCACCCGGACGGACGAGACGCCCGCCGCGGCACACCGGATGGTGGTGGTGCTCAGCCTGACGCACTGGCTGCCGGCGACCACGGAGTCCCCGGTGTCCGTGACCCTGTAGTAGGCCTTGCCGCCCTGGACGTAGGGAGCCACGGTGATGTTGTTGTTCTTTCCCGGACTGGCCGCGATCTTCAGGACGCCGCCGTCCACCGCCACGCCGGTGCTCACGGCCTGGGCCGGTGTGAACCCCATGAAGAGCGTGGAGCCGGCCAGGACACCGGCGGCCACGACTCCGGCGAGCCGCTTGCGCGGTGAGGTTCGGCCTCCCTTGCTGTCGGGACAGGAACGCGATGCATCGGAACGCTGTGTTGTTGCCATGATGGTGCCTCCGCATTTGCTGGTCTTCTCCTGCGGCGCCTCGTGACGCCATCTACAGCATGCGGAGTCATGCATTCACAAAGCGTCCACCCCCAGCATGAGGATTCGACTACACCCCGGGATGCATCGCCGGATAGTGACTCGCCTCGATGCCCAGGCCCGCCCCGCTCCGGCGAGCCCCCAAGCACGTCGCATCTCCCCACGATTCTTCCTGGGGAAACGCGACCGGACTGGGGGCTCGGCGCCAGTGGGCCGAAGTTCGGGGGCTCGGGGCGGCGGGTGAGGGCGGGCGGGCACGCGAGTACCCTTGACGGGTGGCACATCTACTCGGCGGCGAGAACCTGCACCTGGAATTCCCCACCAAGACGGTCTTCGACGCCGTCAGTCTCGGCATCGACGAGGGCGACCGGATCGGCATCGTGGGCCGCAACGGCGACGGCAAGTCCACGCTCATGAAGCTGCTCGCCGGGCGGCTGAAGCCGGACGGGGGCCGC
Organism: Kocuria sp. CH-021; assembly: GCF_049716185.1. NCBI lineage: Bacteria > Bacillati > Actinomycetota > Actinomycetes > Micrococcales > Micrococcaceae > Kocuria > Kocuria sp. CH-021. Next base: position 29,891 of record NZ_JBNAFK010000002.1, read on the forward strand.
GTGACCGTGCGCTCGGGCGTGCGCGTCGGCATGCTCGACCAGGCCGACGTCCTGGACCCGGAGCTGACCGTGGGGCATGCCGTCGTCGGCGACCGCGAGGAGCACGAGTGGGCCGGGGACGCGAAGGTGCGGGACGTGATCTCGGGGCTGGTCAAGGACCTCGACTGGGAGGCGAAGCTGGGCGAGCTCTCCGGCGGGCAGAAGCGCCGCGTGGCGCTCGCCGCGCTGCTGGCCGGGGACTGGGACGTCATCTTCCTGGACGAGCCCACCAACCACCTGGATGTGGACGGCATCACCTGGCTGGCCCGCCACCTCGGCAACCGCTGGCCGAAGAACCAGGGCGGCCTGGCCGTGGTCACCCACGACCGTTGGTTCCTGGACGCGGTGTGCACCGACACCTGGGAGGTGCACGACCGGATGGTGGAGCCCTTCGAGGGCGGCTACGCGGCGTACGTCCTGCAGCGCGTGGAGCGGGACCGGCAGGCCGCCACCGTGGAGTCCAAGCGGCAGAACCTCATGAAGAAGGAGCTGGCGTGGCTGCGCCGCGGCGCGCCCGCCCGCACCGCCAAGCCCAAGTTCCGCATCGAGGCCGCGAACCAGCTGATCAACGACGTCCCGCCGCCGCGCGACACCGTGGCCCTGTCCCAGCTGGCGGTCTCCCGGCTGGGCAAGGACGTGGTGGACCTCGAGAAGGTCTCCGTCTCCTACCCCACCGAGGACAACGGGCCCCGGGAGGTGCTCCGGGACGTCACGTGGCTGATCGCCCCCGGGGAGCGCACCGGCATCCTGGGCGTCAACGGCGCGGGCAAGTCCACGCTGCTGGGCCTGGTCACCGGCGAGGTGCAGCCCACGAGCGGGCGGGTCAAGCGCGGGAAGACCGTGAAGATCGCGACCCTGACCCAGCAGCTGTCCGAGCTGGAGGACGTGGCCGAGGACCGGGTCTCGGACGTGGTCGCCTCGAAGCGCTCCACCTATCTGGCGGACGGCAAGGAGATGACGCCGGGCCAGCTGCTGGAGCGGCTCGGCTTCACCAACGAGCAGCTCGCCACCCCGGTCAAGGACCTCTCCGGCGGGCAGAAGCGGCGCCTGCAGCTGCTGATGATCCTGCTCGACGAGCCGAACGTGCTGATCCTCGACGAGCCGTCCAACGACCTCGACACCGACATGCTCGCCGCCATGGAGGACCTGCTCGACACCTGGCCGGGCACCCTCCTGGTGGTCTCGCACGACCGCTACCTCCTGGAGCGGGTCACCGACCAGCAGTACGCCGTGATCGACGGCCGCTTCCGGCACCTGCCCCGCGGCGTGGAGCAGTACCTGGAGCTGGCCTCCCAGTCCCGCACCGGCACGGCCGCCGGCTCCGCGAGCGCCTCGAACCCGCTGGCGGCCACGGGGACGGCGTCCCCGAACGGGACGACGACGGCGCAGGGCGCGCCCAAGCTCTCCGGCGCCCAGGCCCGGGCCGCGCAGAAGGAGGTGGGCTCGATCGAGCGGAAGCTGGAGAAGCTCGCCGCGCAGGTCGACTCCCTGCACGCGGAGATGGCGGCGCACGACCAGTCCGACTACACCGGCCTGGGCAGGATCACCGCCCGGCTGAACGCGGTCCAGGACGAGATCGAGGAGCTCGAGCTGCGCTGGCTCGAGCTGTCCGAGGACCTGGTCTAGCCCTGTGGCGGGCCCGGAGCAGGCGGCGGTGGCCCTGCTGTCGGGCTCCGGGATGGGACCGGTCCTGGAGCGCGCGCTGGCCCCGGCCGGGCTGTCCGTGCTCCGGTGGACCCGGCGGCGGGTCCACCACCGTCCCGGCGCCGGGGTCACCGCGGTCTTCGACGTCGTGGCCCTGGACGGCGAGCAGCACACCGCCGAGGTGGTCTGCGTGAGCACCGCCTCCCCGCCCGCCGGCACGCCACCGGAAACGGTGCGCAGCCGGCACGCCGGCGTGGAGCTCATCGCGTGGCGGCACCCCCACGACCCGTGGCTGCCCGGCCTGCCCTGGGCGTCCTCGCCCGAGGCCGTGGGCCGGGAGGTGTTCGCCTCCGCCGTGCCCGCCGAGCTCACGGAGGTCTCCTACCGGCCCACCCGCCGGGCGGTGCTGCGGGTCTGCCACGAGTCGCAGGTGCGCTATCTCAAGGTGCTGCGGCAGGGCAGGGCCGCGGCCCTGCACGCCCGGCACCGGATGCTCCTCGAGGCGGGACTGCCCGTGCCCGCGCCCGACGGCGAGCCGGTCCAGGACGTCGTGGTGCTCCGGCAGCTGCCCGGCGCGCCGCTGGCCGCGTCCGTACGGGCGGACGGCGCCGCCGCCCTGCGTCCCGAGCACGTGCTCGCGCTGCTCGACGCCCTGCCCGCCGCCGCGCTCGAGCTGCCCTCCCGCCCGTCCTGGACGGACCGGATCCTGGCCTACGGGCACGCGGCCGCGGTGGCCCTGCCCGAGGAACGCACGCGGATCGAGCACCTCGCCGCGGCGATCGACCGCGCCCGCCGGGACACGGACCCCGGTCCCACGGTGCCCGCGCACGGGGACCTCTACGAGGCCAACCTGCTCGTGGGCCCGGACGCCTCCGGGGAGTTCGGGCCGCTGACGGGGCTGCTGGACGTCGACGCCGTGGGCCCCGGCCACCGCGTGGACGACCTCGCCTGCCTGGTCGCCCATCTGGCGGTCCTGCCGACGGTGCACGACCGCTACACGCACGCACCGGCCCTCACGGAGCGCCTGCTCGCCGGCTTCGACGAGGTCGTGGACCCCGCCGCGCTGCGGGTGCGCTGCGCCGGGGTGGCCCTGTCCCTGGTGGCGGGCGCCCGCCGCTCGGGCGGCCCGCCGCACCGGGCCCGGCGGCGCCTGGAGGTCGCGGAGGGGTTCCTCGCGGCCATCGGCTGATGACCGGATCCTGATCATCACGAACGAGGACTCGGTGTGGCAAACCCGCTCTGACCAGCACGAACGTAGGCTGGACCACATGACCCCCTCTCCACGACGACGTCGCCCTCTGCTGCTGGGTTCAACCGCTGCGGCCTTCCTGGTGCTGAGCGGGTGTTCCGTCCCCAGCGACTCCACCGGTCAGGCAGTCGACAGCGCCGAGGCGTCGCCGACCGACGACGCGCCCATCGCGCAGTCGCCCGTCTTCGAAGGCGACCACGACGCCTACCGGACCAGGCCGGACCTGGAGCAGTTCGGCGCCGACATCACCCCGGGACCGGCTGCCGAGGAAGCCTACGAGGGCGTGATCGTGCTGTCCCCGAGGAACACGGAAGCCGAGGAGCAGTCCATCGCCAATGCCGTCCTGGACGGGAACGGCGATCCGCTGTGGCTGCAGAGCTTCGATGCCCTGGACGACGCCAACGACTACGTCCACAACGCCCTGGTGCAGACCTACGACGGCGAGCCGGTGCTGACCTGGTGGGAGGGCAGCGACCAGAAGGGCCACGGGTACGGCGAGGTCGTGATGGTCGACTCGTCCTATCAGGAGGTCCGCCGGGTGTCCGCCGCCGGTGGTCTGGCCGTGGAAGGGCCCGACTTCCACGAGTTCCGCATCACCGATCAGGACACCATGCTGTGGGTGGCCTACGTTCCGGCCCAGACCGATCTCAGTGGCATCGGAGGACCCCAGGACGGATGGGCCCTGGACGGGGTGGTGCAGGAGGTCGACATCGCCAGCGGTGACGTGCTGTTCGAGTGGAGCGCCCTGGACCACGTCCCGGTCTCGGCCACGCGCCACGTTGCCGTCACGGATCAGGACTGGGGCGAGGCCCTGGGCACCGAGGAGAACCCGCTCGACTACTTCCACATCAACTCGGCGCAGATCGACGACGACGGATCGTTGCTGGTCTCGGGCCGCAACACCCACGCCGTCTACAGCATCGATGTCGAGACCGGCGAGGTGAACTGGACCCTCGGCGGCACGGACAGCGATTTCGAGCTGTCCGAGGAGGCCTACTTCTCCTGGCAGCACGACGCCCAGCGCGACGAGGACGGCACCATCCGGATCTTCGACAACGCCGCCACACCGGCCTACCGCGAGAACTCGCGGGTGCTGTGGCTCGAGCTCGACGAGGACGCCGGGACGGCCGGCATCGCACGGCAGCTCGACCCGCCCGAGCCGCGGCTGTCCGACTACATGGCCAATGCGTCCCGGCTCGACAACGGGAACCTGCTCGTCGGCTGGGGGTGGGAGCACTACTACACCGAATACACCCCGGACGGTGAGGTCGTCTACGACGCAGCCACCGCCCCCTTCGACAGCTACCGGGCCTACGCCGCGCAGTGGACCGGGACCCCGGCCGAACCACCCGCTCTCGTCGTCGACGGCGACAGCGCCTACGTCAGCTGGAACGGCGCGACGGAGGTCGCGCAGTGGCGCCTCCTGGCCGGTGCCGACGAGGCCGCCGCCACAGAGCACGCGGTCGTGGACAAGGACGGCTTCGAGACCCGGATCCCGGCACCGCCCGCAGCACCGTACCTCGCGGTGGAGGCCCTCGACGCCTCCGGCGAGGTGCTCGGCGCGAGCTTCGTGCACGCCGAATAGCCCGGTCCTCCGGCGCCGTCATCGGGCCCGGAACCGATCGTGCGGCACGTGCGCGTGGAGTCGCACCAGGCGCCGGCGGGCGGTGGCTGGACCCGCCACCGCCCGCCGTCGTCGTCGTTCCGTCCTGTCCTACTCCTCGTCCTACTCCTCGGCGTCCTCCAGACGGTAGGCGTCGGAGAAGTCCAGCTCCCAGACCGCTCCGCCGCCCACGGCGCCGAACGGGTTCTGCGGGCCCGCCGCGATGCCCTCGGCGGTGGCCACGCTGTTCACCGAGGCGTAGACCTCGCCGTGCCGGCCGGTCGCCAGGCCCGCCGGGAGCGGGACGTCGATCGCGTACCGGGCGGGGTCCTCGTGGTGCCGGTGCAGCACCACCACCTGGCCGGGCACCTTCCCCGGGGTGGACGGCGCCTCGTCCGCCGGGGTCTCCCCCGGAGGCATCGGCGGGGTCGGCCCGAACAGCTGCGAGACGTACAGATGGCCGCGGTCCACGGCCACGCCGGTCACCGCGGTGAAGCCGTCCCAGCGCTGCAGCTCGGTGCCGTCCGCGGAGAACTGCACGACCGAGGCCTCACCCGGCCGGACCGACCCCAGACCGCCCACGTAGACGTTGCCGTGCCGGTCCGCGGTCAGGGACGTCGGCACGAACTCGGCCGGGCCCTCGGGGTCGTCCGTCCCGTCCGGCAGCGCGGTGGTCGGCCATGTGGCCCACGCGGTGATCTCGTACTCCGGCGGCGAGTCCTCCGTGGCGGTGGCGAAGTCCGGCTCGACCTTCCACACGGTGTTGGCCCCGGCGTCGGCCACGAGCGCGTAGCCGTCCGGGGACCCCTCGTCGTCCTCGTCCACGTACAGGATCGCGTACGGGTTCGAGTCGACCTGCGCGCCGTCCGGGTTGAGCTCCTCCTCGGCAGCCTGCAGGTCGGCGTAGGAGACCAGGTACGTCTCCCCGTTCTCCTCCGTGCCGGCCACGAACATCGCTCCGCCGCGTGCCTCGAACACCGAGAGGTCGAGACGCTCGGGGTCGTAGCCCGTCATGATGTACTGCCCCGCCACGTCCGTGGCGTCCGCACCGGCGGGAGCCTCCGCGAAGGTCCCGTCCGGAGCCGCCACGGACAGCAGCCCCTCCACGACGGTCGACACCGTGGGCGTGTCCTGTCCGGGGTTCTCGATCAGGGTGACGGCGCCGCTCGGACCCGCGCACCGGGCCCCGACGCACTCCGTGCCGCCGCGGCCCGCCTCGGCCACCACGAGGGCGCCGTCCTGGTCCCGGTTGAGCTGGCGCGGGTTGTCCAGTCCGTCCGCGACCACGCGCGGCCCCGCCGGCGGGTCGTCCCCGTGCGCGAGCGCCGCGGGCAGCGGCCCCGCCAGCACCACGACTGCCGTGACCACGCCTGCTCCGAGTCTTCTTGTCATGACCCACCCCCGGTCGGATCCCGCCGCGCGCCCGCCGCGCGCCGCCCTCAGGCTAGGACCGGCACTGCGCCCCCACCAGGAACGCTCCGCAACCGTGACCACCTCTTCACCTACGCGCGGGTACATGGCGGGGTGCCGTCACACTGGCCGGTTCCTTGACTCCGTCCCGGCCCGGGCGTGGACTCGAGGACATGGAGACCCTGCCGGTGCCCCGCACCTCGCCCGTCCCGTTCCGCCGCCGCCTGCCGACCCTCCTGGCCCTGCTGAGCCTGCTGGCCGTCGCGCTCGCGGGCGTCCTGCTCGCCGCCCCCGCCGGTGCGGCCGAGATCCGCGGTGAGGAGAACGTGGTGGTCGCGGCCGACGAGGTCGTGGACGACGACCTGTACGTGACCGGCGGGGACGTGGTGGTCGACGGCACGGTGCGCGGCGACCTCCTGGTCGCCGGCGGGACGGTGACGGTCAACGGCACGGTCGAGGGGGACCTGATGGCCGCGGCCCAGACCGTGGTGATCGAGGGCACCGTGGGCGACGACGCCCGCGTGGCGAGCCAGGTGCTCCTCCTCGGTGAGCAGGCCCGGGTGGCCGACGACCTGGTCACGGCCGGCTTCAGCCTCGAGACGCGCCCCGGCGCCGAGATCGGCGGGGACGTGCTCCTCGGCGCCTACCAGGCCCTGCTGGCCGGCACCGTCGACGGCGAGGTGACCGCCGGGGCCGCCGCCCTGACCCTGGCCGGCGCGATCGGCGAGGACGTGCAGGCGGACGTGGGCGCCGCCGACGAGGCCGGGGCCGCGTGGGCGCCCACGACCGGTGTCGCCGTGCCCCGGGTGGACCCGGGCCTGACCCTGACCGACGCCGCGCGCCTGGGCGGGGACCTGTCCTACCGGTCCGGGACGGAGGCCGCGATCGCCCCGGGCGCCGAGATCGCCGGCGAGGTCGTCTACGACCCGGTGGTGGTCGAGGAGGAGGCCGTCGGACCGGCCGGCCCGCTCGCGCTGCTGATCGACGGGCTGCGCCTGTTCGTCACGCTGTTCCTGGTCGGTCTGCTCGCGCTGTGGCTGATGCCCCGGGCCACGACCGGGGCGGAGGGCACGCTCCGGGCCCGGCCCTGGGTGAGTCTCGGGTGGGGTGCGCTGGCGGTCGTCGGCACGGCCGTCGCCGTGCTCGCGGTGCTCGCCGTGGCGGTCCTGCTGGCCATCGCCCTGGGCTGGCTGACCCTGGCCGGGCTGGCCGCCGCGGTCGTGGCCGCGGGCGTGGTCCTCGACCTCGTGCTGGTCCTGGGCCTGGTGCTCGCCGTGGCCCTGCTGGCACCGGTCGTGGTCGCGTACACCACGGGGGCCCTGCTGCTGCGGGACCGCGCCCCGGCGCGCTTCGGCAAGCGCGTGCTCGCCCTGGCCCTCGGCCTGCTGATCTACGTGCTGCTGCGGGCCGTGCCCTTCCTGGGTCCCGTCGTCGCCCTGCTCGTGGCGCTGTTCGGCGTGGGCGCCCTGGTGGTGTGGGCCTGGGACGCCGCCCGCCGCGGCCGGGCGCGCCGGAGCGCGGACCGGGGCCGCGGGCACCCCGGAGCGCCGTCCGGCGACCCGCGGTACGGCGGGTCCTGGCCGGCGGGCTCGGGACCTGTGGGACCGGGGCAGGCCGGCTCGGGGCCTGCGGGTCCCGGGCACGGCTCCCCGGCGGGGCCGCCGCAGATGGGCCCGCCCCCGGGGCAGCCGATCCAGCGGCACGCCCCGCGGGAGTCCCCGCAGGGGCCGGGGTCGTCCCAGGGACCTCGCGCGCAGGGCTCCTCGCCGGCATCGCCGCAGGGGCGCCCGCGGCCGCCGTGGTCCGGCGGGGACTCCGGGCGGGAGCTCCCCCCGGAGTCCCCGCGCTGAGCCTCAGGCCACCGGGAGCGAGAGCACCTCGAGGGCGGCCCGCAGCTTCGTGGAGGACGTGTGCACCGTGTACGGGAAGTACACGACCTCCACGCCCACCGCCGCGAACTCCCGCTCGAGCCGCTCCCCCTTCGGGGTGCCGCGCCAGTCGTCGCCCTTGAAGAACACGTCGAAGCGCAGCTGCTCCCAGGTGTCCAGCTTGTCCAGCAGCACCTCCGCGTGGACCTGGTCCACGTAGCGGATGTGCTCGACGATCTCCATCCGCTCGCGCAGGGAGACCACCGGCCGGTGTCCCTTGGTGATCTCGATCAGGTCGTCCGAGACGACCCCGGCGATCAGGTGGTCGCAGTGCTGCTTCGCCTGGCGCAGGATGTTCAGGTGCCCCACGTGGAACAGGTCGAACGCCCCGGCCGCGTAGCCCACGCGCGGTGCGTGCTTGTCGGTGCTCATGTCAGTCATTCCCCCCTCGGGATCCTGCCGGGGCCTCCTGTGCCCCGGCCCGGTGGACCGCCCGGACGACGCCGGGAGTCCTTCTCGGTCTGCTCGCCGCGGCCCCGGAGGCGCGCGGCGGAAATCTGTGGGCCCGTCCGACCGCGAACTGAAGGTCGCGGGCGCACGGGCGGGTGCGGGCTCAGCCGGACGGCTGCCCGACCGGCTGCCCGGACGGTTGCCCGCCTGCCTGCCCGGCAGCCGGCTCGGCCGGCCGCCCGGCGGCGTGCCCGCCCGAGGGCACGGCGGCCTGCTCTCCGGACGGCTCCGGCGGGACCGGGGCGGCCGCCGGCGCAGCGCGCCGGCCGGTGCGGCGGCGGTGGTGCCAGCGGGCCACGGGCTCCTCGACGAACCACCAGCAGGCGATGCCGGCGGCCGTGCCCACCAGCACGCGCAGGGCCACCCCGGCCGGTCCCGGCAGCTCGCCGAACACCGCCGTCAGCGCGTGCCCGGCCCCCAGGTGGAGCAGGTAGATGCTGTAGCTGGCCAGCCCCAGGAGCTGGATCGGCGTCCACCGCATCCCCGCCAGCACCCGGGTGCCGAGCCGGCCGGTGGGCCCGTGCAGGCCCCAGAGCACCACCAGGCAGGCCGCGACCGCCTGCGCCGTGTAGCGGACGGTCTCGCGGAAGAGCTCGTCCCGGATCAGCAGCGAGCCGAGGTAGAGCAGCACGGCCAGCACCAGGACCCGGTCCCGGCCCCACCACGCCGGGGCGCCGGCCGCGCCCTCCCGGGTGGTCCGGGCGTACCAGATCGCGGCGAGCACGCCGATCGCGATGGCCTCGAGCCGGGTGTCGGTGCCGAAGTAGATCCGGTCCGCGCTCGCCCCGCCCAAGTGCAGGGCCACCCGCGCGCCCGCCGAGGCGAGCGCGGCGATCCCCGCCAGCACGGCCAGCGCGGTGGCCGGCCGGCGCCGGCCCACCAGCAGCAGCCAGATCAGCGCGAAGGCCACGTAGAACTGCTCCTCGATGGACAGGCTCCACACCACGATCGAGCCGGGCAGCACGTCCACCTGGGAGTCCGTGTAGCGCCAGTTGAAGAAGAAGAAGACCTGCCCCAGGAAGTCCCCGAGACCCACCGGCCGCACCAGCCACGCGTACAGGGCGGTGGGCAGCACCAGAGCCACGAGCAGCGGCGGGGCCAGCTTCAGGGCCCGCCGGCGGTAGAACCCCGCGATGTCGAAGCCGCCGGTGCGCCGGTGCTCCTTGAGCACCAGGTGCGTGATGATGAAGCCGGAGATGACGAAGAAGATCGTCACCCCGCTGCCGCCCGGCACCAGCTCCAGGCCGGCGTGCGCGAGCACCACGAGCATCACCGCGGCGGCCCGCATCGCGTCCAGGTGCGCGAACTGCCGCACGGGCAGCTGCGCCCTGCGGCGCCGGCGCGCCCCTGCTGGTACCGGTACTGGTGTCTCCCCCGCCACAACGTCCCCCTGCGTTCGCCGGACGCCGCGCTCCCCCGAGCCGCGGCCGTCCCGTGCTGCGTCCGGACTCCCCATTTGCTTGAAGAAATTCCGGTGATCGCCTCACCCTACTGCGGAGAAACCTGCGTTTGCATCCGAAAAGGAGGGTCAGAAAAGGGGACATCGAAACTCGTTCCCGATCGTTAACAGCGGGGTTAGACTCCATGCGATCCAATGAATCCGGACGGGGGGTCGTCCGGGAGGCCGCGGGGGTCCCTCGACCCACAACCTGCGGCGGATCACCGCGGCGCCGGCCATCGGCGCCGGAAGTTCAGATCTGGGGGGGAGCTGACATGATCCTTGACCTGTCGTGCGCATCGAGCACTCGAGGTCCCACTGTCCGTACCGCGCACCGGCTGCTCGGCGGGCTCGTGCTCGCCGGTCTGCTGGCCGGCTGCGGTGCCGGCGGCACCGGCGACGACCCGGCGGCGGAGGCCCTCGAGGCCAACACCGTGGTGGAGCTGGAGACGCCGCAGGAGGTCCGCGCCAAGGACCTGCCCTCGGCGGAGCCCGTGGCCGCCGACGCGCCGGAGGTCGAGCAGATCGAGGCGGCGCTCGAGGCCCACGAGGCCTTCGTCCCCTCGGACGAGCCGGCCCCGGAGGACCCGGGCAAGCCGCAGTCCGCCGCCGAGCTGGACGCCGCGCAGGAGCCCGCCGAGCTGGACCCGGCCGCCGTCGCGGTGGCCGAGGAGTCCGCCACCGGCGCCGCGCTCCAGGAGATCCTCGCGTCCCTGGCCGAGTTCGAGCACCAGGGCTGGGAGCAGCGCGGGACGCCCGTCGTCGTCGGCGAGCCCGTCTCCGCCCCGCTGCCCACGGACGACGGCGAGGCCGTGCGCGTGACGGTCTGCCTGGACTCCTCCGAGGTCACCGTGGTGGACCGTGACGGCGTGGTCGTCAGCGGCAAGCAGAAGGGCCGCAAGGCCCTGCACAACTACGACCTCTTCCGCCAACCGGGCGAGTCCTGGCAAGTCGTCCAGCACGGCTTCCCCGACGACCCGACCTGCTGATCCGTCCGCACGAACCTGTTGAGGAACCACACCATGGGAAACACGAACACCCCGCCCCGGGCGGACCGGGCCCGGCGCCGGGCCCGCACGGCCCGCACCAGGGCGAGCCTGAGCATCGGCACCGTGCTGGCCGTCGCCACGACGCTGCTGACCTTCGCCCCGGTGGGCGCCGCCGAGGCGCCCCCGGTGGACGGCAAGACCGCGGCCTCGGCCGCGGCGTCCTGCTGGGAGATCAAGCAGAAGGACCCGAAGTCGGCCTCCGGCGTCTACTGGCTGGTGACCCCGGCGATGACCGCACCCGAGCAGTTCTACTGCGACCAGGTGACCGACGGCGGCGGCTGGGTCCTCGTGGGCCGCGGCCGCAACGACTGGAAGGAGTACTACCAGGGCGTGGGCACGCCCAAGGACGTCTCCTCCACGGTCACGGGCACCGCGGCCTTCGCGCCCAAGCAGCTGTCCTCGGAGACGGTCGACGACCTCCTGAACGGGCAGCGCCCCGACTCCCTCGACGACGGCATCCGGCTGCGCCGGGCCCGGGACGCCGCGGGCACCACCTGGCAGGAGGGGCGGATGAAGATCTCCGCCAAGCCGTACTGGAACTGGGCCTTCGGCTCCCGCACCCCGGTGACCTCCTACTCGTTCGCCTACGGCGGGAGCGTGGCCTCCGGGACCAGCGGCACCACCAACGACATCGGCACCACCGGCACGGCCCGGATGCGCTTCGAGGACACCGCCGAGACCAGCTGGCAGCGCGGCTTCCGCTACGGCGACGAGATGGCCGGCAGCAACACGTCGACCACTTACCTGTGGTCCCCGGCCACCGGCGGCAAGGGCGCCATGCCCTTCACGCAGGTGTACCTGCGGCCCAAGGTCGACCAGAAGGCCTTCAGCGGCAAGGCGATCCCGGACTCCGGGACCGCCGCGATCGCCCAGCGGACCCTGCCCAACAGCGGCGCCGAGCCCACCAAGTGGGGGGCCGTGGAGCGCGCCGACGGCCAGGGCGAGGAGATGAACACGGAGGTGCAGGCCCTCGAGCAGATCGGGAGCACGGTCTTCACCGGCGGGAACTTCAAGGCCATGCAGCGCAGCGCGGCCGGCACCGGGCGCGTGGCCCAGTCCTACCTCGCGGCCTTCGACGTCAACTCCGGTGAGCTGCGCACCGACTTCCGTCCGGTCTTCGACGGCCAGGTCAAGTCCCTCGCGGAGCTGCCGAACAACCGGCTCGCCGTGGGCGGGCGCTTCAGCACGGTCAACGGCGTGAGCTCCCCCGGCTTCGTGGTGCTCGACGCCACGACCGGCAAGGTGGACACCGCCTGGAACCTCAAGGTGGAGAACCTGCTCACCAACGGCGTGCTGCAGGTGCGCACCCTCGACGTGCAGGGCGACTGGCTCTACCTGGGCGGCGCCTTCACGCACCTCAGCGGCGGTCAGGAGACGGGCCGTGTCTACGCCCGCGCCGGCGCCCGCGTGAAGATCTCCACGCGCACCCCGGACTCCTCCTGGAACCCCGAGTTCAACGGCACGGTGACCAGCATCGACGCCTCCGCCAAGGGCGACCGGCTCTACGCGGCCGGCTACTTCAACCAGTCCCAGAACGCCTCGGCGTTCCGGCTGGCGTCCGTGCGGACCACCGCCGGCGCCCCGCTGGACACCTGGACCTGGGACCCGTCCGTCCCGGTGGACTACGCCGACCCGGGCCAGCTCGCCTTCCAGCTCGCCGTGCGCGAGCAGGGGAACACCGTGTGGGCCGGCGGCGCCGAGCACTCCATGTTCGGCTACGACCGCTCCACCTTCCAGCGCACCTCCCAGGGGATCACCACCGCCGGTGGCGACATGCAGGCGATCACCTCGACCGACAGCACGGTCTTCGGGGCGTGCCACTGCTTCAACTGGTTCAACGCCGGCGCCACGAAGTGGACCCGGCTCTCGACCCAGCCGACCACGGTGGCCGACCGGATCAACGCCATCGGCGCCTGGGACGCCGGCACCGGACGCTTCATCCCCGGCTTCAACCCGGAGATCAAGGGCTTCGGCGGCTGGGGCGTCTGGGCCACGCTGATGGACAGCAACGGGGTCCTGTGGACCGGCGGCGACATCAACCGCAGCATCTCCTCCACCGGCTCCCCGCAGTGGTCCGGCGGCTTCCTCCGCTTCGCCCCGCGGGACGCCAAGGCCCCGGCCGCGCCCACGGGCCTGAAGGTCGGTCTCGACGGGACCTCCGACGTCCTCACCTGGACGGCGGCCCCCGAGTCCGGGGTGACCTACCAGGTGCTGCGCAACGACCGGCCGGTCGGCACCGCCACGGGCACCAGCCTGAAGGTCCCGCACGTGGACGGCGCCCGGTACGCGGTGCGCGCGGCGGACGCCGCGGGCAACGTCTCCGCCTCCACCCCCGTGGTGCTGGCGGGCACGGAGCCGGCCCCCGAGCCGCAGCCCGAGCCCGGGACCGGCACCAGCACCCTGATCGCCGAGGGCGCCACGTGGAAGTACCACCACAGCCGTGACGTCTCGCCCGGTGCGGACTGGACGTCCACCGGCTTCGACGACTCCGCGTGGAAGCAGGGCTCGGCCGTGCTCGGCTGGGGCGACGCCTCGGTGAGGACCACGCTGGTGGCCGACGGCACCCGCCCGATCGTCACCCAGTTCCGCCGGACCGTGGACGTGGCCGACGCCACGAAGGTCGCGAAGCTGACCCTCACGACCCGCGCCGACGACGGGGTGGTCGTCTTCGTCAACGGCAAGGAAGTGGTCCGCTCCAACGTCACCGACGGCTCCTTCGAGGACCACCCCTGGGCCCTGGCCCCGCGCCGGACCGCCACCGCGGTGGCGGAGCCCGTCACGGTGGAGGTCCCCGGATCGGCGCTGAAGACCGGCAAGAACGTGATCTCCGCCCAGATGCACTCCAACTGGACGAACACCACGGACGCCAGCTTCGACCTCACCGCCGTGGCCACCGCCGGCACGCAGCCGGCGCCGCCCGCCGAGGAGGAGCCGCCCGCGGAGGAACCGCCGGCGGAGGAGCCCCCCGCGGAGGAGCCCCCTGTCGAGGAGCCGCCCGCCGAGGAGCCCCCGGCCGAGGAGCCGGCCGATCCGGACGCGCTCGTCGCCGAGGGCGCCACGTGGAGGTACCACCACGACCGCGCCAACCCGCCGGCCCGCGGCTGGGCGTCGACGGACTTCGACGACGCCTCCTGGAAGCAGGGCTCGGCCGTGCTCGGCTGGGGCGGCGACCAGGTGAGGACCACGCTGGTGGCCGACGGCACCCGCCCGCTGACCACCTACTTCCGCCGGTCGGTGCAGGTGGCCGACGCCTCCACGATCGAGAAGCTGACCCTCACCACCCGGGCCGACGACGGCATCGCCGTCTACGTCAACGGGGAAGAGGTGACCCGCAGCAACCTGCCGGACGGGCTGCTGTCCTCCGGGACGTACGCGACCGCCCCGCGCCGGACCGCTACCGCGGTGGCCGAGCCCGTCACGGTGGAGGTCCCCGGCTGGATGCTGCGCGACGGCGAGAACGTCATCGCCGCCGAGATGCACTCCAACTGGACCAACACCACCGACGCGAGCTTCGACCTGAAGGCCGTGGTCACCGAGGGCGAGCAGCCCGAGGCGCCCGCGGTGCTGCCCGACGTCATCGCCCGCGGGGCCGAGTGGTCCTACCGGCACGAGGACTCGGCGCCCGAGGCCGACTGGCAGGAGGCCGGCGCGGTCACGGGCTGGCTGAAGGGGAAGGCACCGTTCGGCTGGGGCACCCCCGTGGCCACGGAGCTGACCACGGACGGGCGCCGGCCGGTGGCCACCCAGTTCCGCAAGGAGTTCACGGTGGCGGACCCGGCGGCGCTCGGGGACCTGCAGCTCACCACCCGGGCCGACGACGGGATCGTGGTGCGGGTCAACGGCAAGGAGATCGTCCGGTCCAACATGCCGGAGGGCTCCCTCGACTGGACCAGCTACACGCTGGGCGCCCGGAGCACCACCGCCGCCCTCGCCGACCCGGTCACCGCCGTGGTGCCGGCCTCGGCCCTGAAGGCAGGGGTCAACGTGGTCAGCGTCAGCATGCACCTCGACTACCGGGCGACCCCGGACGCCAGCTTCGACCTCGAGCTGGCGCCCCGTTCGAAGGACGCGGCATGAGCACCACCACCGGCAGCGCCGGCGCTCCGCGGCGCCGGCCCACCTTCCCGGAGGCCCTGGCCGGGCTGCGCGCCGCGCAGAAGCCCGGCCAGGGGGTCCCGGCCTACACCCGGTGGGTCAACCGCCCGCTGGCCCGCTACGCCGCGGCCGAGGCGGCCGCGGCGGGGCTGACCCCCAACGGGGTGACCGCCCTCAGCGCGGTCCTCTCCGCGGCGGGGCTGGCCGTGCTCGTGGCGCTCCCGCCGGCCCCGGCCACGGGCGTCGTCGTCGCCGTGCTCCTCGCGGCCGGCTACGTCCTGGACTCCGCCGACGGGCAGGTGGCCCGGCTCACGGGCACCGGCTCGCCGGCCGGGGAGTGGCTCGACCACGTGGTCGACTCGATCCGGACCCCGGCGCTGCACCTGGCCGTGGCCGCCGCCGCCCTGCTGCACCCGCGGCCGGAGGCCTTCCCGGCCGCGGCCCTGGCGGTGCTCGCCGCGCTGTTCGTGCTCGTGGAGGTCGGCCAGTTCATGAGCCAGATCCTCGCCGAGCAGCTGCGGCGCAAGGGCGGGATCGCCGGGCCGCCCTCGGGCGGGACGCTGCGCTCCTTCCTCAACCTGCCCACCGACGCGGGGGTCACCTGCTGGATCTTCCTCCTCTGGGGGATCCCCGCGCTCTTCCTGCCCGCCTACGCGATCCTGCTGGCCGCCCTCGCGGCGATCAGCGCGGTCTCGATGCGGCGCAAGTACCTGGGCCTGGCCGCCCGGCCCGCCGACACCGCCCCGGACGCCGACGACGTCGGCGCCCTCCCGACCGACAGGAGCACCCGCCATGTCCGCTGACGTCCTCACCCCCGCCCCGGCCACCGCTGCCGGCTTCCGCACCGAGCACCCGTCCGTGTCCGTCCTGATCGCCACCGCCGGGCGGCCGCAGATGCTGCGCGAGGCGGTCCGCGCGATCGTCGAGCAGGACTACGCCGGCCCCGTCCAGGTCGTGGTCGTCTTCGACCGCATCGAGGTGGACCCGCTCGAGGACGTCCGCGTCCCGGCCGGCGTGGAGCTGCGCACCGTGCCCAACACCCGCTCCCCGGGCCTGGTGGGCGCCCGCAACACCGGCATCCACGCCGCCACCGGGGAGATCATCGCCTTCTGCGACGACGACGACGTGTGGGCCCCGCACAAGCTCGCCCGGCAGGTGGCGCACTGGCACCGGCACCCGGAGGCCTCGGCGATCGCCGGCGCGATCGAGATCGTCTCCCACGAGCGCACCATCCGGCGCGTCCCGCAGGCCGTGGCCACCTTCCCGGAGCTGCTGGCCGACCGGATGATGGAGATCCACCCCTCCGCGCTGATCTGCCGCCGCGCCGACCTGTACGGGCCCGTGGGCCTCGTCGACGAGGACCTGCCCTCCTCCTACGGCGAGGACTACGACCTGCTGCTGCGCCTGGCCCGGCACGCCCCGGTGCACTCCGTGCCCGAGACCGTGCTGACCGTGCGCTGGGACCGGCCCTCCTTCTTCCGCCAGCAGTGGGGGGACATGGCCGGCGCCCTGACCTACATGCTGCGCAAGTTCCCCGAGTTCGAGACCTCCGACCGGGGCACCGCCCTGATGGCGGGCCAGGTGGCCTTCGCCCACGCCGCCCGCGGCGACCGCCGGGAGGCCGTGCGGTGGGCCCGGGCCGCGCTGCGCCGGGACCGCGGGCAGCTGCGCGCCTGGGGGGCCCTGGCCGTGGCGACCGGCGCGGTCAGCGCCGAGCGGCTGCAGAACGCCGTGTCCTTCTTCGGCCGAGGAGTGTGAGGCGGCCGTGGCCCTCCTGAGCCCCTCGGTGGTGCGGCCGGCCCCGGTCCGCCGCACCACCGCCGCCCTGCCCGCCTGGCCGCTGCTGGTCCTGTTCTGGGGGCTGCCGCTGATCTGGGCCTCCGGGGCCCTGCAGTTCGCCCCGGCGCTGCTCGCCGTGGCCATGCTCTTCCTGCTCGTGCTCCGCCGCGGCACCACGGTCCCGTGGCCGGCGTGGGTGCTCGGCGTGTTCCTGCTCTGGATGGCGGCGAGCTCGGTGCAGATCGAGGGCTTCGGCTCCTGGATGGGCTTCGCGCTGCGCTGGGTGAACATCTTCGCCGCGCTGATCTACTTCGTCTACTACTGGAACGCCCGGGAGACCCTGGACCACCGGCGGTTCCTGCGGGCCGCCGTGGTCGCGTGGGCCACGCTCGTGGGACTCGGCCTGCTGACGTTCGTGATCCCCGAGGCGCGGCTGACCACCCCGATCGGGCTGCTGCTGCCGGAGGGCATCACCTCCAACGCGCTGGTGCAGAACTACTTCTTCCCACCCCTCGCGGAGGTCCAGATGCCCTGGGGGGCGCCCGAGCCCTACAACCGGCCGGCGGCCCCGTTCCCGTACACCAACGGGTGGGGCTCCGGGTTCGTGCTCCTCACGCCCCTGGTGCTCGCCTACCTGACCACGGTGCGCTTCCGCGCCCGGCACCTGCTGATCGTGGCCGGGCTGCTGGCCTCGCTCGCCCCGGCCGTGGCCACGACCAACCGGGGCATGTTCCTCGGCATCGCCGTGGCGCTCGGGTACGTGATGGTCCGGATGGTCCTGCGGGGCCGGATCGGGGTCGCCCTGGCCGGGATCGCGGGCGTGGCCGCCGTCGGCGGCTGGCTCGTGGCCAGCGGCGCCGTCGATCGGATCATGGGCCGGCAGGAGTACAGCGACAGCACGGGCACCCGCTCCGACCTGTACCGGGACACCTTCCTGGCCACCCTGGACTCGCCGCTGCTGGGCTACGGAGCGCCCCTCTACGACGAGACCGTCGGCATCGAGATGGGCACCCAGGGATACGTCTGGACCCTGATGTTCTGCTACGGGCTCGTGGGCCTGGGCCTGTTCATGGCCTATCTGCACGGGACCACGCTGATGACCCTGAAGGTCCGCAGCACCACCGGGCTGCTCGTGCACTCCGCGCCCGTGGCCGCGTGCCTGTTCTTCACCTACTACGGCCTGGACGCGGTGCAGTTCATCCTGATCAGCCTGTCCCTGGCCGTGCTGCTGCGCTCCCGGCGCTACGGGGAGGGGCTGTGAGCCCGCAGCCGCTGGCGCGCTCGGGCTCGCTGACCTTCGCCTTCGTGGTCACCGGGGCGGGGCTGGCCTTCGCCGCCACGCTGGTGGTCTCCAACGCCTCGGGCGCGGCGGCGGCGGGCCAGTTCTTCCAGGTGGTGGCCGTGCTGGCGATCGCCACGACCCTGTCCACCTTCGGCGCCGACACCGGGCTGGTGCGGGCGGTCCCCGCCCTCACCGCCCGGGGCCAGGGCTCGGCGGTGACCGGGGTGCTGCGGATCGCGGGGCGCCCGGTGCTCGTGCTCGCTGCGGGCGTGGCCGCTGTGGCGGCCGTGCTCACGGCCCTGCCGGGGGTGCTGCCCGAAAGCGTCGGCCCCGCCGTCCTGCTCGCCGCGCCCTTCCTGGTGCTCGGCGCCGTGCTCAACCTCGCCTTCGGCGCCCTGCGCGGGCTGCACCGGGTGCCGACCTTCTCCTTCCTGCAGAACGTGGTGCTGCCCTCGCTGCGGGTGCTCGGCGTCCTCGCCGTCGTCCTCGCCGGCGGAGGGCTGCTGGCCCTCACGGCGGCGTGGACGGTGCCGGTCGCCGTGGTCGCCGTGCTCGCCCTCGTGCTGCTGCGCCGGTACCTGAAGGGCCTGCGCGACGAGCCCGGGGCCGCGGCACCGCCGGGAACGGCGGTGCAGCGGCGGGCGTTCTGGTCCTTCTCCTCCGCCCGCGGCGTGACCGCCTTCGTCGAGGCGCTGCTCGAGTGGCTCGACGTGCTGCTCGTGGCCGCGTTCCTGGGCCCCGCCGCGGCGGGCGTCTACGGCGTGGTCAACCGGTGCATCCGGGTGGGCGCCATGCTCGACCACACCGCGCGCATCGTCACGGGCCCGTCCATCAGCGCGGCGCTCGCGGTCGAAGACCTCGCCACCGCCCGGTCGGTGTTCACCCGCACCACCGCGGTGCTCGTGGCCGGCGCCTGGCCGTTCTACCTCACGCTGCTGCTGTTCGGCCCGGTCATCCTGTCCTTCTTCGGCGAGGGCTTCGAGTCCGGCTACCCCGCGATGCTCGTCATCGCCTCCGCCATGCTCCTGGCCGTCTCGGCCGGCGGGGTGCAGTCCCTGCTGCTGATGGCCGGGCGCAGCCGGTGGCAGCTGATGAACAAGTCCGCGGCCCTGGCCGTGGCGGTGGCCCTGAACCTGTGGCTGATCCCGCAGTGGGGCCTCGTGGGGGCGGCCACGGCGTGGGCGGCGTCGGTGCTCACCGACACGGGACTGGCCCTGTTCCAGTCCGTGCGGCTGCTCGGCATCGCCCCGCGCTGGTCCGTGGTGGGCGCCATCGCCGCGGCCGCCGCGGTGCTCACCGGCGGCGGCGGGCTGGCGGTCCGCGCCCTGCTCGGCCCCGGCACCACCGGACTGTTCGTGCACCTCGCGCTGACCGGTCTGCTCGTGGCCGGCGCCGCGGCGGTGCTCGTGCTCCGGGGCCGGACCGCCGTCCGGGGGACGGACGCCGAGGCGTGTGGCCCGAAGAGGCCACGCAGTTCCCGGGTCCTGCTGTGGTCCCGCTGAGTTTGCATCTGTAACATTCAAATCGATCGACATCGGATCAGGACGCCGCCGGCCGGGCTGGACTCGGCAGCGCTTCCGACAGGCCGGGGTCGGCGATCCGCCGGGGGGCGGACGCCGGGCACGGCCGCACCGTCCGAGACGACCCGCGATCCACCAGGGGGGAAATCCACATGAGCGAGACTCTGAACACCATCGGCGCCGACCGGCGCCGGACCCGGGACGACACCGTCCGGACCCGTCCGCGCCGCCCGGAGCCGGCGGACCCGACGCCGCCGTGGCGCCGCGTCCTGCGCCGCTGGCCCACGATCCTCAGCACCTGGCTCGTGGTCCTGGCCGCCGCCGTGGTCGCGGGGCTGCTGTGGCCGCCGACCTACCAGGCGACCGCCTCGATGACCGTCACCCCGAGCGCGGTGAACCCGCTCACGGGCGACTCCGGGTTCGAGGAGGTCGAGATGCAGACGGAGATGGCCACGATGGCCTCCCAGCGCATCACGCTGCGGGCCGCGGCCCTGCTGCAGGACGTCCCCGTCGAGGAGGCCGACCCCGCGCTGGCCGAGGACCTGCTCGAGCGGCTCTCGACCACCGCCCCGGACGACACCCAGGTGCTGCGGGTGACGGTCACCGCCGACGACCCGAACCAGGCCGCCGAGCGGGCCAACGCCCTGGCCACCGCGTACCTCGCCGACCGCGGCGAGGACGTGCAGACCACCGCCGACGACACCCTGCAGCGCATCGACAAGTCCATCGCCGGCCTCGAGCGCAGCGACGACGACTCCTCCTCCCTGCGGCAGCTGCGCGAGCAGCGCACCGCCCTGGCCCTCATCGCCCCGACCCCGGGCCGCGTGATCAGCGAGGCCACGCCGCCGCAGGAGCCCTCCTCGGCCGGGCTGCTGCTCTTCGTGGCCGGCGGGCTGGTCGGCGGGCTGGTGCTCGGCGCCCTCGCCGGCGCCTTCCGGGAGCGCGCCGACCGCAGCGTGCGCCGGCCCGACCGGCTCGCCGACGCGACCGGCTCGCCCGTGGTGGTGCTGAGCTCCGAGGACGACGAGGACGGCGCCCTCGAGCTGCTGCGCCGGCTCTCCCAGGACGAGGACCGCGCGGTGCCGCGGCCGGGATCCCGGATCGCCGTGCACTCGACCCTGCCCGGTCAGGCCGCGGTCGTCGTCCGGGCCCTGGACAACGTGGTCTCCTCGTGGGGCGGCACCGTGGAGGTCGTGGGCGCGGACACGCTCACCGAGGCCGTGGGTCCGCTGGGCGACACGAACTGGCTGGGCATGGACGACACCACGCCCTCGCTGCTCGTGGCCACGGTCCCGCCGCGGGCCGGGGCGGCCGAGCTGGCCGCCCTCACCGACCGGGTCGACGGCGTGGTGCTGGCCGTGGAGCCCCGGGGCCGGCTGCGCCGGTTCGAGGAGCGCTTCGAGCGGCTCAGCGGCCGCGGCGCCGCAGTGGTGCCCGCGTTCGTGGTGCAGCGCCAGACCCGCCCGGCGGCGGACCCGGCGCCCGCCCAGGAGACCGGTCCGCAGCACCGCTGACCGTCCGCCGGCGCCGCCTGAACCCGGGAGGTCAGGTCCGATCCAGGCGCCGGCGGTCGAACGCCAGGGGTCAGGGAGCCCGCACCGCGGAAGCGGGCGCTCCCTGGCCCCTGAGCACGTCCGCGAAGTCCTCGGCCGCAGCCGCCTCCGCGTCCCCCGGGGTCAGGGAGCCCGCACCGCGAGAGCCGGCGCTCCCCGGCCCCGGAGCACGTCCACGAGGTCCTCGGCCGCAGCCGCCTCCGCGTCCCCCGGGGTCAGGGAGCCCGCACCGCGAGAGCGGGCGCTCCCTGGCCCCTGAGCACGTCCGCGAGGTCCTCGGCCGCGGCGGCGTCCGCCACGAGGTGGGCCACGGTGGGCCCGGACCCGGACACGAAGCTCGCCAGGGCGCCGACGGCCGCACCCGCAGCCAGCACGGGCGCCAGCTGCGGGGCGAGCGAGAGGGCCGCGGCCTGCAGGTCGTTGACCAGCAGCGGGGCCAGCTCGGCGGCGCGCCCGGTGCGCAGGGCCTCCTCGAGACCCGCCGGCAGCCGGGGCGGCGGGACGTCCTCGCGCGTGCGCAGGCGGTCCAGCTCGGCGTAGACCGCGGGCGTCGACAGCCCGGCCTCGGCCGCCACCAGGACCAGGTGCAGCGGCGCCCCGACCGCCACCGGCCGCAGGTGCGCCCCCGTCCCGGTGCCCACCGCCGCCCCGCCCGTCAGCGCGAACGGCACGTCGGCGCCGAGACCGGCCGCGAGCTCCAGCAGCGCGTCGTCGTCGAGCGGGGGCTCCCCGGAGACGCGGGCTGCGAGCCGGTTCACGGCGAGCAGGGCCGCCGCGGCGTCCGCGGAGCCCCCGCCCATGCCGCCGGCCACCGGAACGGCCTTGTCGATCTGCAGGTGCAGCCCGCCCGAGAGCCGCGGGAAGCGCGCGAGCACGGCCTCGGCGGCCCGGACCGCCAGGTTGGACCCGTCGGTGGGCACCGCGTCCAGGGTGAACGTCCCCCGGTCGATCTGCTGGGCCACGAGCGAGCCCGGGACCGCCGCCACGCCCACGGTGGTGCCGCCGCTCCGGGTCGGCGCGGCCGTCACGGTCTCGCCCGTGCTCACCGCGCAGTACAGGCTCGCGACGTCGTGGTAGCCGTCCGGGCGCGGCGGGCCCGCGGCGAAGAACAGGTTGACCTTCCCGGGGGCGGCGGCCCGCTCCGGGCGCGGCGTGGTGGTCATGCCCCGCGCACCCCCGCGGTCAGTCCCGCCGCGGCGCCGGCCTGTGCGATCCGGGCGAACGCTTGCACGTCCAGCTTCTCCCCGCGCTCCCCCGGGTCGATCCCAGCCGCCGCGAGGATCTCCCCGGCCGCCGCGGCGGAGCCCGCCCACCCTGCCAGGGCGGCCCGCAGGGTCTTGCGCCGCTGGGCGAAAGCCGCGTCCACCGCCGCGAACACCAGCTCCCGGTCCACGTCCGCCACCGGCTGCTCGCGGCGCACGAAGCGCACCAGCCCCGAGGCGATCTTCGGGGCCGGCCAGAACACGTTCTTCCCGATGGTCCCGGCCTTGGTGACCTCGGCGTACCACGAGGCCTTCACCGACGGCACCCCGTAGACCTTGGAGCCCGGCGCGGCGGCCAGCCGGTCCGCGACCTCCTCCTGCACCATCACCAGCCCGCGGCGGATCGAGGGGAAGCGGGCCAGCAGGTGCAGCAGCACCGGGACGGCCACGTTGTACGGCAGGTTCGCCACCAGGGCGGTGGGCTCGGCGGGCAGCTCCTCGACGCGCATGGCATCCTGCTCGAGCACGGTCAGGCGGCCCGCCAGCTCGGGGCGCAGCTGCTCCACCGTGTGCGGCAGCTGCGCCGCCAGCGGCGGGTCGATCTCCACGGCCACGACCTGCTCGGCGGCGTCCAGCAGCCCGAGGGTCAGCGACCCCAGCCCCGGTCCCACCTCCAGCACCGTCTCGTGCTCGCCCAGCCGTGCGGCGGCGATGATCCGCCGGATCGTGTTGGGGTCGATCACGAAGTTCTGCCCGAGCGTCTTGGTCGGCCGGATGCCGAGCTGCTCCGCGAGCGCGCGGATCTCCGCGGGCCCCAGCAGGGCGCGGGCGGCGGGCTCTGGCGCACTGGATTCAGTCACCGAGCCATCGTATCGGCCGCACTCGCCTCCCCCTCCCCGCGTCCTGCCCCTCCCTCTCGCCCTTCTCTCCCCTCCCATCTGCCGCCGAGTCCCCCATGTGCTCGCTATTCCCCTGGATCAATCGGGGGGACCTGCGAGCACACGGGGGACTCGGTGCTCACACTGACCAGCTCGGGTGGCGCTGGCGCCAGGGTGGGGGGTGTCAGGAGGTGCTCGACGCTCGCAGGAGTGCCGCATCGATGCGGGCCAGGGTCGCCGCCGGGCGGTGCACGACGTCGTTCCACCCCACGCGGATCACCCTCCACCCCAGCTCCTGGATCTCCACCTCGCGCCGCCGCTCGTCCCGCAGGACGGTCCGCAGCGTGGCGGCGCCCGCGTACTTGGTCTCGCCGTCGAACTCGAGCACCAGCCGGTGCTCCGGCCATGCGAAGTCGGCCCGGTACGAACCGCTGCGGCCCTCGATGACCCATTGCAGACGAGGCATGGGCAGTGACGACTCCGCCAGCAGCAGCCTGGTCAGCGTCTCGCCGACGGACTCCGCACGGGGATCCATGGCGGCCAGCACCGACCGCGCCCGCCTGACCCCGCGCTGGCCCGCCCACTGCGGCAGTCGCGCCTCCAGCCGGGAGCGGGACACCCCCACGCAGTGCGCCTGGTCCGCGAGGACCACGGCGTCGGTGAACGGCAGCAGCCTCGCGCAGTCCAGCAGGGTCCGCTCCGCCGTGGTGACCCGCAGGCCCTCCACCGCCTCGATGTCCGAGGCAGGCAGAACGGCTTCATGCCGGACGACCGAGGTGTAGCCGTGGTGCGTGCCGCGCTCCGGCGGCGAGACCGTGTGGATCCGGGACGGGACCCGGCGCAGACCCAGACCGTGCACCACGGCGGCCGAGGCCAGGCAGAAGACGGGGGTCACGTGTGCCGCCCGCGCGAACGCCCGCTGCTTCGCCAGCACCCGCTGCTCCGGGGAGAGCTCGCGGTACCGGCGCGCATCCATGAAGTAGCCCGGGTGGACGCGTTCGAGCCGGCCGTCCAGCACGCGGCGTCGGATCTCGTGGCTGCTGAGGCCTCGGTCGAGGAGCTCGGCAGTGCTCTTGAGGTCGCTCATGCCTCGGGGATAGCAGCGCCCGCGTCCTGCCGGGAGGCCCGGGTCAGCTGGTGTGGACGGCGCCGTCGGTGCCGATCGCCTGGGGAGCGGAAGTGCCATTGCACCGAATCCCCCAGGAGCTCGCGATCTCCCCCGCTCGATCCGGGGGAACTGGCACAACATGGGGGGCTCGGCGATGCGGGTGGGGTGGAACGGGGCGGGCCAGGGGCCTGGTCAGAACTCGCCGTACACCTCCACCGTGTTGGACCAGAGGCGCTCGCACAGCGGCTCCAGCTCCTGCTCCAGGATCCCGGCCATGCCGCGCACCGTGTAGTTGACCACGTAGCTGGCGTTGGGCCGGCCCCGGTAGGGGTGCGGGGTGAGGAACGGCGCGTCGGTCTCGGTGAGCACGAGCTCGGGGCGGGCGGTGCGCAGCGCGGCCTTCAGGTCGTGGCTGTTCTTGAAGGTGACGGTGCCGGAGAAGGACATGTACCAGCCGTGCTCGTTGCAGATCCGCGCGAGCTCCTCGTCCCCGGAGAAGCAGTGGAACACGGTGCGCTCGGGGGCGCCCTCCTCCAGCAGGACGGCGACGACGTCGGCGTGGGCGTCCCGGTCGTGGATCTGCAGCGCCTTGCCGGTCTCGCGGGCGAAGCGGATGTGCTCCCGGAAGGACGCCTTCTGGTGCTCCCGGCCCTCCCCCTCGGTGCGGAAGTAGTCGAGGCCGGTCTCGCCGAAGGCCCGCACCCGCTCGTGCTCCCCCAGTTCCCGGATCGCGGCGAGCGCCTCGTCGAGGGTCCCGGCGGCCGCGAGCTTCGGCGCCTCGTTGGGGTGCAGCGCCACCGCGGCGAGCACCCGGGGGTCGGCCCCGGCGGCGGCCACGGCGAAGCGGGAGGACGGGATGTCGCAGCCGACCTGGACGAGCCCGCCCACGCCGGCGAGGGCGGCGGCGTCCGCGGCGTCGCGCACCGAGACCTGGACCCGGCCGTCCTGCAGGTCCAGGTGGGTGTGGTTGTCGGCCACCGGGTGCGGCAGCGGCTCCGGCGCGGGCGGGTGGGAGAGGTTGCGGCGGCGCCCGTCGTCGGCCTGGGCGGAGCGCCGCCGGGTGCCCTCCCCCGCGGGGACGTCCTCGGGCACGGCGTAGTGCTCGGGCTCGTAGGCGGCGGGGGCCGCACCCGGGGCGGGAGCGGGCCGCGCGGCGGGGTCCGGCCACAGGGAGGCGGTGAGCAGGGTGGCGTTGGGGTCGGTCACGGGCGGCACCTCGGGAAGGGTCGGAAGGAAATGGGGAAGGAAAAGAGCGGGTCGCGAAGAGACGGACAGATCCGGTGAGCTCCGGCCGGTCCGGGACCGGGGCGGAACACGCGGGCACGTTCCGCCCCGACCAATCTACGAGCTGCGCCCCGTGCGGACATACTGGGAGCAGCAGCCCGAGCAGGAAGCCGAGGAGCCCATGGAGTCCTTCCCCCAGTACACGCAGGCGATCCTGGACCGGATCAACACGGTGATCGACGGCAAGCCCGAGGCGGCGCGCACGGCCCTGAGCGTGCTGCTGGCCGGCGGGCACCTGCTGGTCGAGGACGTGCCGGGCGTGGGCAAGACCATGCTGGCGCGCACGCTGGCGAGCGCGATCGGCGGCACGGTCTCGCGCGTGCAGTTCACCCCGGACCTGCTGCCCACGGACATCACGGGCGTCTCGGTCTACGACCAGGCCCGGCGCGAGTTCGAGTTCAAGCCGGGCCCGGTGTTCGCCAACGTGGTGATCGGGGACGAGATCAACCGGGCCTCGGCCAAGACCCAGTCCGCGCTGCTCGAGTGCATGGCGGAGGGACAGGTCACGGCGGACGGCACCACCTACCGGCTGTCGAGCCCGTTCATGGTGGTGGCCACGCAGAACCCCGTGGAGATGGACGGCACGTTCCCGCTGCCGGAGGCGCAGCGGGACCGGTTCACGGCCCGGATCTCGATGGGCTACCCGGACACCGAGGCGGAGATGACGATGCTCACCGACCACGGCGGCGGTTCCCCGCTGGCGGGCCTGCAGCCGGTGGTCTCCGTCGAGGACGCGGCCCGCCTGGTGGAGCACGTGCGCGGCATCCACGTCTCGGACGCGGTGCGCGCCTACGTGGTGGCCCTGGGCCAGGCCACGCGCTCGCACCCGCAGATCCGGCTGGGCGCCAGCCCCCGGGCGCTGCTCCAGCTGCAGGCCGCGGCCCGCGCGGAGGCCGCCCTGAGCGGGCGGGAGTACGTCCTGCCGGACGACGTGCGGGCGGTCGCGGTGCCCGTGCTCGCCCACCGCCTGATCCTGGACCGCCGCGCCGGCACGGACTCCGCGGAGGAGCTGGTGCGGGCGGTGCTGGACGAGGTGCGGGTCCCGGCCGAGCACACCCCCCGGACCCGATGAGCCGCCGGCCGGATCCGGGCCGGACGGCGGAGGGCGAGCGGGCGGAGCAGCCCGTGGACTCCCGTGCCCGGTTCACGGGGCGCGGCTGGGCGTTCCTCGGGGCGGGCGCGCTGTGCCTGCTGCTGGCCACCTGGCTGGGCCGCAAGGACGTGCTGGCGCTGGCCCTGTTCCTGGGCGGGGCCCCGCTGTTCGCGGCGCTGTCCCTGTACGTGGTCAAGCCGAGGGTGCTGCTCAAGCGCGGCGTGGACCCGGCGCTCGTGACGGCCGGGGACTCCGCCGTGGTCCGGCTGCGCGTGCGGCACCGGACCCGGCGCGGCGGGACGGTCACCGGGGCGGTCGCCGTGCACGAGACGGTGCCCGAGCCGCTGGGCGGGGACCGCGAGCTGAGCGTGGCGGCGAGCGGGGAGCCCGCCGCCTACACCGTGCGGCCGCGCCGCCGCGGCGTGTACGCCCTGGGCCCGGCCACGGTGCGGGTCGCCGACCCGTTCGGGCTCGCCGCCGAGCTGCTCGACGCCTCCGAGCGCACGTCCCTGCACGTGGCCCCGGACCCCGTGGAGCTGCCGGAGATCAGCGCCGACCGGCTGCGGGAGTCCGGCACCGACCCGTCCCGGACGGCACAGCCGCAGCCGGGCCCCGACAACGTCACCACCCGCGAGTACCGGCACGGGGACCCCATGCGGCGGGTCCACTGGGCCGCCTCCGCCAAGCACGGCCGGCTGATGGTCCGTCAGGAGGACCCCCGCAGCACCCGCCGCCTCACCCTGGTCCTGGACCGCGAGGAGGCCTCCTGGCCCGGGGAGCGGCTGTGGGCGGGCGTGCTCCCCAGCACCGCCGAGTTCGAGTGGGCCGTGTCCTTCACCGCCGCCGTGCTCGAGCACCTCACCCAGCGCGAGACCGCCGTGCACGCCCTCGACACCTTCGGCCGCCCGCTCCCCCGCGGCGGCGAGGACGACGACGACGCTCCAGCGCACGCCGCGGCCGTCACCGCCGTCACCGACGACGGCGCCGAGGACGCCCGGCACGGACTGGCGCGGGTGCGTCCGGAGCCCGCGCCGCGGACGTCGGCCACCGGCGGGACCGCCGAGGACGCGCTGGCCGACCGGTTCGACCGGGACGGGCTGGTCCACCCCGTGCTGCTGGTCTCCGGGGACCTCACCGCGCCGGCCGCCGAGCGGGTCCTGGGCGGCACGCAGCGGGCCGCCGCCGGCAGCGCGGTGCTGGTGGGCTCGTCCCCCGGCCGGGACCCGGACGGGGCGGCAGTGCTGGAGGCGGCGGGCTGGTCCGTCGTCGTCGTGCCGGCCTCCGCCGCGCCCGAGGACGCGTGGGCGCAGCTGGGCACGGGGGCCCGCACGGCCGGGGCCGTCCGGTGAGCGCCGCCGTCCGCGCCCCGTCGGCCGCACCGGTCGCCGCCGGGCCGCCGGAGACCCCGGGAACGCAGGTCCGCCGCCCGGTGGGCGCCGTCCTGGGCCTGGCCGGCACGGTCCTCGCGGCGGTCTGGCTGTCCCTCGTGGCCCTGACCGGCGTCCTCGACGGCACCGGGTGGGTGCCGGGGACGCTGCTCGCCGCCCTCGCCGTGGTCGCCGCGACCGCGACGTCCCGGGTGCTGCGGCTGCCGGGCGCGCTGGCCCCGCTGTTCGGCGCCGGCGCCCTGGTGCTCGTGCTCACGGTGCTGTTCCTGCGGGAGCCCGCGCTGCTCGGCCTGGTCCCCACCCCCGGGAGCCTGGGGCTCGCCGCGCATCTGTGGCGAGAGGCCGCCGGGGTCGCCGCGGAGCGGCCCGCCCCGTACCCGGACACCGCGGCGCTCGCGTTCGTCGCGGCCCTGGTGACCGGGGTCGTGACCCTGTTCGTGGACACCGTGCTCGTGGCGCTGCGGCTGCCGGGGCTCAGCGCGCTCGGCGTGCTGGCGCTGCTGGTGGTGCCCGCTCTGGTGCTCCCGGAGAGCGTGGGGGCGGCCGGGACGGCGGCCGCCGTGCTCGCCGCCCTGGTCCTGCTCGGCGGCGGACGGCGCTTCGGCGCGGTGCGGGAGCCCCGCACCGCGGCGGCGCCGGGCAGCTGGCCGCGGGCCCTCGTGGTGGGCGCCGGCGTGCTCGCCGTGACCCTGCTGGTCCCGGGCCTGGTCCCCGGTTTCGTCAACGGCGCGTTCCCGCAGGGCAGCGGCCTCGCCGGCGAGCGCGCCTCCGGGGTGGGCCCGCTGCGGGCCGTGGGCCAGGACCTGCGCTCCGCGGAGCAGCTGCCGCGCCTGGAGTACACCACGAGCACCGGTGAGCCCGAGCTGCTGCGGGTGCTCGCTCTGACCGACTTCTCCGGCACGGAGTGGTTCCCGGACAGCACCGGGCTGGAACCCGGGCCCGGCGACCTCGCGCCCACCCCGCTGCAGCCGGTGGGCGACGGCCCCGAGCGCACCACCGCCGTGGAGCTGCGGGACTGGTCGGAGCGCTGGCTGCCGCTGCCGTGGGCGCCCGTGGGCGTGACGGGGCTCGAGGACGGCGACTGGGCCTGGAGCCCCCGGGACCTCGCCGTGCACGGGGAGCGGGTCCCGCCGGAGGGCACGGCCTACGAGGTCCGCTCGGTCGCCCCCGAGCCCACCTCCGCGCAGCTGCGCGAGGCCCCTGCCGCGCCGGAGACCCCGGAGCTCGCCCCGTACCTGGAGCTGCCCGAGCAGACCCCGGCCGCCCTCCGGGACGCCGCCCGGGAGCGCGCCGGCGACGCCCCCACGGCGTTCGACCAGGCCCTGGCCCTGCAGGAGTGGCTGCGCTCCGACGAGTTCCGCTACGACGTGGACGCCCCGCTCGCCCAGGGGTACGACGCCGGAGGCATGGGCTCCCTCGAGGAGTTCCTGGCCGTGCGCGCGGGCTACGCCGGGCACTTCGCCCCGGCGATGGCGGTCATGGCCCGGGAGCTGGGCATCCCCGCCCGCGTGGCGGTCGGCTACCTCCCGGCCACCGGGACGGACACCGCGGACGCGGCACCGGAGGCGGAGGAACCCTTCGGGGACGCGGCGGACCCGGGCGCCTTTCCGGTCCTGCCCCGCGACGCCCACGCGTGGCCGGAGCTGTGGTTCGAGGGCTCCGGCTGGGTGCGCTTCGAGCCGACCCCCGGCACGGGCGACCTCCCCGGCTACGCCGCCGAGGGCTCCCAGGACGGGGACGGGCAGTCGCCGGAGGGCGAGGGCACCGCGGAGCCCACCGGTGAGCCGACCGACGCCCCCACCCCGGCGAGCACGGCGGACAGCTCCGAGACGGACGCGCCCTCGGCCGAGCCGACGGCCGTGCCGACCCCGGAGTCCACCGCCGCGCCGGCGCCCGAGGAGGACGCCGAGCCGGCGGTGTGGCCGGTCTGGCTCGCCGGCGGCCTGGCCGCCGCGCTGCTCGCCCTGCTGGCCGCGCTCCCCCGGCTGCTCCGGTCGCGGCGGCGCCGGCGCCGGCTCCGGGTCCTGGGCGACGAGGGGACCCCCGCACCGCAGCGGGCCCTGGCCGGCTGGGCCGAGGTCGAGGACCTCGCCGTCGACCACGGGGTGGGCCGCGCCGCCGCGGAGACGCCCCGGGCCTTCGTCGACCGGCTCGGCGCCGCGCTCCCGGCGGCCGCAGCGCCGCTGGGACGCCTCGGCCGGGACGTGGAGCGGGCCCTCTACGCGCCGGGCACCGCGGCGTGGTCGCCCGAGGCAGCGCCGGCGGACGTCACGGCCCTGCGGGCGGCTCTGGCCGAGCGCGGCGGACCCGGCACCGGGCGAGCCCGGTGGCGCGCCCGGTGGCTCCCCCGGTCGGTGACGGCCCGCCGCTGAGCACGGTCCCCGGCCGGATGCCGAGTCCCCCGTGTGCTCGCAGTTCCCCCCGATCGATCCAGGGGAACTGCGAACGCACGGGGGACTCGGCGCTGTGCGGGACCGGAGGGCGGGCGCCTCGCTCACCCGACCGGGACGCGGTCCTCCTGCGGGACCGGCCGGGCGCGGGACGCCCCGGTGCGGGCGTGCGTGGCGTAGAGGGTGAGCCCCACGAAGGTCAGCCCGCCGACGAGGTTGCCGAGCACGGTGGGGATCTCGTTCCACACGAGGTAGTCCATGACGGAGAAGTCGCCGCCGAGGATGAGACCGGAGGGGAACAGGAACATGTTGACGATCGAGTGCTCGAAGCCCATGTAGAAGAACAGCAGGATGGGCATCCACATGGCGATCACCTTGCCGGAGACGCTCGTGGACATCATGGCGGCGACCACCCCGGTGGAGACCATCCAGTTGCACAGCACGGCCCGGACGAACAGCGTGAGCATCCCGGCGGCGCCGTACTCCGCGTAGCCGACGGTGCGGCCCTCGCCGATCGAGCCGATGGCCTGGCCGACCTCGTTGGGCGGGGTGGAGAAGCCGTAGGTGAAGATGATGGCCATCATCACGGCCACGGTGAACGCGCCGGCGAAGTTGCCCGTGAACACGAGACCCCAGTTGCGCAGCATCGAGCGGACCGTGACGCCGGGGCGCTTGTCGATGAGCGCGAGCGGCACCAGGGTGAACACCCCGGTCAGCAGGTCGAAGCCGAGCAGGTACAGCAGGCAGAAGCCGACCGGGAAGAGCAGGGCCCCGACCACCGCCTGGCCCGTCTGCACGGTGACCGTGACGGCGAACGCCGCGGCGAGGGCGAGGATCGCGCCGGCCATGAACGCCCTGATCAGGGTGTCACGGGTGGACATGAAGACCTTCGCCTCTCCGGCGTCGATCATCTTGGTGACGAAGTCTGCGGGCAGCACGTAGGACATGGCATGGCTCCGTTGTTCGACGGACGGGAGGACACCGGAGCCCGCGCCGCACGTGCCCGGGTCCCGGTGCTTCCGAGTCTGGCCGGGCGATGTTTCCGCACCGTGTCGCCGGCCGGGGTCCCGGATCAATTCGGTCTCACGGTGTCGCGGCCCGCGTGTGAGGCGGGGCCCGGAGCCGTCGCTCGTCAGCCCTTGCGGGAAGCGAGCACCGTCTCGTAGAGCTCCCGCTTGCCCACGCCCGTGCGGGCGGCGACCTGGCCGGCGGCGTCCTTGAGCCGGGTCCCACCGGCCACGAGCGCCTCGACCTCGGCCACGAGGTCCTCGGCGCGGGCGGCCTCGGGGGCGGGGGCCCCGGCGACGACGACGGCGATCTCCCCGCGCACCTGCCCCTGCCCGCACCACTCGACGAGCTCGGCGAGCGAGCCCCGCACGACCTCCTCGTGCAGCTTGGTGAGCTCCCGGGCGACGACCGCCCGGCGGCCGGCCCCGAACGCGTCCCGCAGCGCGGTGAGCATGACCTCGAGCCGGTGCGGCGCCTCGTAGAAGACCATGGTGCGCCGCTCGCCGTCGAGCTCGGCCAGCCGGCCGGCGCGCTCCGAGGACTTCCGCGGCAGGAAGCCCTCGAACGTGAACCGGTCCGTGGGCAGGCCGGACACGGCCAGGGCCATGAGCACCGCCGAGGGCCCGGGGATCGCGGTGACGGTCAGGCCCTCGGCGGCCGCGGCCTCCGCGAGCCGGTAGCCGGGGTCGGAGACGGTGGGCATCCCGGCGTCGGAGAGGACCAGCACGGTGCTCCCGGCGCGGACGGCGTCGAGCAGCTCGGCGACCCGTCCGGCCTCGTTGTGCTCGTGGTGGGTGAGCACCCGCCCGCGCGTGGTGACGCCGAGGCCGGCCGTGAGCCGGCGCAGCCGCCGGGTGTCCTCGACGGCGAGCACGTCCGCGGTCTCGAGGGCAGCCCGCAGCCGGGGCGGCGCGTCGCCGAGGTTGCCGATCGGGGTGCCCGCGAGGACCACCTGCCCGGGACCCGCGGGGCCGCTGCCGGAGTCGTCGCCGCCGGAGTCGCTGTCGGAGCCGGCGGGAGCGTCGGCGGGGGCGTCGTCGTGAGGTTCCGTGTGCACGGCTCCACTGTACGGCGCGCTCCGCGGGGCGCCTCCGGGGGTCCGCGGGCGGCGGGACGCGTCCCCTACGATGACACCGTGAGTTCCTCGGTGCGCGCCCCAGTCCTGGCCCCGGAGCCTCGGCCCGCAGCACCGGTGGGCACGCTGCGCGGGTCCCTGGCCCCCGCCGCGCTGCGGGAGCGGCTGCTGCCGGCCCCCGCCGCGGTGGCCCGGTTCGCGTGGCTGGCCCCTCTGCTGGTGGTCCTGCTCGGCGGGCTGCTGCGCTTCCACCGGCTCTCCCACCCGGACGCGATCGTCTTCGACGAGACCTACTACGTGAAGGACTCCTACTCCCTGCTGCTGCACGGCTACGAGCGGCAGTGGCCGGAGGGCGCGGACGAGCAGTTCGTGGCCGGCACCCCGCCCGAGGCCCTGGACTCCCCCTCGTACGTGGTCCACCCGCCGGCCGGGAAGTGGCTCATCGCCTTCGGCATGTGGCTGTTCGGCGCCGAGGACCCCGTGGGGTGGCGCTTCTCGGCGGCCCTGATCGGCACGCTCTCCATCGCGCTGGTGTGCGCCGCGGGGTGGCTGCTCTTCCGCTCGGTCACGGTCGCCACGCTGGCGGGGCTGTTCACCGCGGTGGACGGGCTGCACCTGGTGCAGTCCCGGCTCGCGATGCTGGACGTCTTCCTGATGTTCTTCGTGCTGCTCGCGTTCGTGCTGCTCCTGCTGGACCGGGAGCACGGGCGCCGGCGCCTCGTCGCCCGGCTGGGCGTGCCCCCCGACAGCCGTGTCCCGGACGCGGAGCTGCGGCGGCGCCTGGAGTGGGGACCGTGGCTGGGCGTGCGCTGGTGGCGGATCGCGGCGGGCGTGGCCTGCGGGCTCGCAGTCGGAGTGAAGTGGAGCGCCCTGTTCCTGGTGGCTGCGCTGGGGGTGCTCACGGTGCTGTGGGACCTCAACGCCCGCCGGGTGGCCGGGGTGCGGCGCTGGCCGGCCGCCGGGGTGCTCAAGGACGGCGTGCCCGCGTTCTTCGCGGTCGTCGGGACGGGCCTGGTGGTCTACGTGTCCACCTGGGCGGGCTGGTTCGCCTCCTCGGACGCCTACGACCGGACCTGGGCGCAGCAGCACCCGGGCGAGGGCCCCCAGTGGCTCCCCGCGCCCCTGCGCTCCCTGTGGGCCTACCACTCCTCCGCCTACGGCTTCCACAGCGGCCTGGGCACCGACCACTCCTACGAGGCGCTGCCGTGGCTGTGGCTCACCCTGGGCCGGCCCACCTCCTACTTCTACGAGGACCCGGAGCGGGGCACCGCCGGGTGCGCGGTGGAGCACTGCTCGCAGGCGATCCTCAACATCGGCAACCCGCTGCTGTGGTGGACGGCGATCGCCGCCGTGCTCGTGGCCGCGTGGCTGTGGGCGGTGCGGCGGGACTGGCGCTTCGGGGCGCTGACCGGCGTGTTCGCTGCCGGGTACCTGCCCTGGTTCCTGTTCCCCGAGCGCACCATGTACTACTTCTACGCACTGCCCGTGCAGCCGGTCCTGATGCTCGTGCTCGCCGGCATGCTCGGCCTGGTCCTGGGCCGGCCCGGGGACACCGTGCGGCGTCGGCGCGCGGGCCTCGCGCTGGTCGGCGTGTTCACGGCCGCGGTGCTGCTGCTGAGTGCGCACTTCGCGCCGATCTGGTACGCGGAGACCGTCGAGTACGCCCAGTGGCGGGAGCGGATGTGGTTCGACGCCTGGATCTGATCCGGCGGTACGGGCCGGGTCCCCGTGGACGGCGCCCGGACCCGCTCAGCGGCCGGGCCGGCGCCCCGTGGTCGGGCCGGCGCCCCGTGACCGCCCCGCGCCCATCCGGAGCCCGGCGCACGGACCGGCTCAGCGGCCGGCCAGCCGGCGCTTGAGCTCCTGCCGCCGGCGCACCCGGTCGAGGGCCCGGTGCCGGCGGAAGGCGGTGGGCCAGGTGGCGACCATGACCGCGAGCGCCCCCAGGAGGGTCAGCCCGGCCACCGCGATCGCCGCGTCCATCCAGAACTGGGTGGGATACAGCCGGATGAGCGTGTCCGAGGCGCGGAAGGTCCAGGACCCGTCGGCGAAGAAGAGGGAGTGGAACAGGGCGAAGAACTGCTGCCAGCCGAGCACCGCGGCGACCGCCAGCACGACCAGCAGCACCACGGTCAGCCACGAGCCGAAGAACAGGGCGCCGGAGGCGGCCCCGGGGGCCTTCGCGCGCAGGTACAGGCACGAGACGATGCCGAGCAGCGCCAGGACGGCGACCGCGGCGAGGGCGCTCTGCAGCACGATCTTCACATCGGTCATGTGCGCGACCTCGGAGCCGAGGAACAGCTGGGCGCCGTCCGCGTCCTGCAGCCCTCCGAGGAACGCGGGCGGGGCCCAGTTCATGACGTAGTCCAGTCCGTAGGACCCGAAGGTCATCCGCTCCTCGGTGGAGAATCCGTAGGAGTCCGCTGGGAAGCCGGGGCGGTGGTACTCCGCCCACAGGAACAGGGGCGTGGCCACCACGCGCACCGCCGCGGCCAGCAGCGCGAGCGGGAGCACGAGCACGAGGAGGACCTGCTGCAGCTTCGGCAGCCGCGGTTCGTCCGCCAGGGCGTCCCGGCGCAGCGCGGCCCGGCGGTGGGCCTCCTCGTCCCGGTCGTCGTCCCCCGCGGCCTCGGCGGCCCCGACGGCGCGGGAGCCCCCGCCCGTGCGGCCGGGCGCGCGGCGCTGCCCGGCGCCGCGGCGGGCGTCGTCGTGCCCGTCGTGCTGCTCGTCCTCGGGCGCGGTGTCCGCGGGGACGACGGCGGGGAGCAGGCCCGTCCACACGGGCTCTTCGTGCCGGTCCTCGTCAGCGGGCGGATCGGCCTGCTGCCAGGGGGCCTTGTCGTTGCTGGGGGTGGCCACGGGCGGTCCTTCGGTCGGTGGGGTTCGATGGCGGGGCGGGCGGGACCGCTCCGGCCGGTCCGATCCTACCCACGACCGGCACGGCGTTCTCCCACGCCAGGCGCACCGGGGTCTCAGCGGCGGACCCTCACCAGTTGCCCTTCCACTGCTCGTCCGCGTAGTGCTCGAGCGGGATGTTCCAGTCGCCGTACCCGTCGTCGGGGTCGGCCTGCGGATAGCCGGTGCCCACGACCTCCACGACGTCCCCGGGCCGGAACACGTCGTGGATGAACTTCGCGCCCTCGGGCGGCATGCCCACGCACCCGTGGGAGACGTTGGCGACCCCGAGGACGGGCATCGCCGACGGCAGCGCCTGGTGCACGAACTCGCCGCTGGCCGTCAGCCGGGACACGTTGGAGGCCCAGAACGTGTCGTACCAGTGCGGGTCCCCCGGCTGCAGGTCCAGGGAGGAGGCCTTGAACAGGTACTCCGGGGCCTGCTCCATGATCACCTTCTGCCCCGTGGTGGAGGGCCAGTCCTCGTTGCCGAGGGTCACGGGGAACGTCCCCGCGACCTCGCCGTCCACCCAGGCGGTCAGCGTCTTGGTCTCGTTGTCGACGCGGGCGTAGTGCTCGGCGCCGGTCGAGAAGCTCCGGCGCAGGTCGTGGTTGCCCACCATCCCGTGGCCCACGTCGAGCCCGAGCAGGTCGAGGGTGACCGTGATCCGCGCGTGCGGTGCCCACTTCTCGGCGGGGCGGTAGCGGACCATCGTGTCCGAGTACCAGCGGAAGGCGCCCGCCCGGTCGCCGCCGCCGTCGACGGTGACGGCCTGCTCGACCTGCTCCTTGTGCACCACGGGCTCGGAGAAGGTGAACTCCAGGACCTGCCCGGTGCCGTAGGTCCCGCCGTCGGCCACGTTGAGGCGGGCGTCCACCTCGTGGGCGGCGAGAACGGTCGTGAACGTGCTGCTGCCCGTCGTCGTGGCCGCGGCCCCGGACGCGGCGCTCCAGTGCAGCGCGTACCGGGTGTCGAAGTCCAGGACCTCGGTGCTGGTCCAGGTGCGCCCGTCGGCGGAGAGCTCTCCCGGGACGGGCTCGCCGCCCAGGGCGGGGACGAGGACGACGTCGGTCAGCTCGCCCCGGTCGGCGCGCACGACGACCGGTTCCACGGGGTTGTGCTCGACCGCGGCGTCCGCGGGAGCGACGGTGACCTCGGCCGGAGCGGCGGTGGCCGGCGGGCTCGTGGGCACCGGCGTGGACGACGGCACGGACGACGCCGGGGACGAGGCGGTGGTGGCCGGTCCTTCCGCGGCAGCGCCGGAGGCCTGCGCGCAGCCGGTGGCGAGCAGGACCGTCACGGCGCCCAGCGCGAGCAGGCGCCGGGGAGCCGGCGTCGGTCGCGGGGCAGGCAGCACGGGATCCGGGGAAGAGGGCAGGGGCATGGGGAACGGCACCTCGGGCGTCAGGGGGGTGGGGGGAACGCTGGGGGAACTGCTTCCACGATAGGTCCCCGGGCCGTGCCCGGCCGCACCCGGACCCCGTGGATCACGAATGTTAACTCCTTCGTGACCCAGGGCGTTGCGCCCCGGTGCTCAGCGGCCGGGGGTGAGGCAGGCGATGCCGCCGGTGATCGGGTAGACCGGGTGCACGCCGTCGCGGAACGGGCGGTCGCTCATCAGCCGGTCGGCGTCCACGGGGATCAGCGTCCCGCCCGTCAGGGGGCACCGCAGGATCTCGACGAGGCCGGGAGCCAGGGCGACCGCCGGGGGCGCCGGGGTCGGTCCGGGAGCCGGCAGCTCCCAGGGCGCCGGGCGGAGGCCGCCCGGGGCCTCGTGCTGCCGGACGGGCCCGCTCTCGTGGTGGGGCTCGGCGTGGAGATCGTGCGTCGGCTGCGTCGTTGCAGGGACAGTCATGGGGGGGACTCCTGGTGCTCCGGGGGGAAGAGCGTCCCGCGCCGGGCAGGCGCGGTCTGCGGCTCATCCTAGGGCCGGAGCAGGCGCCGGGTCCGCAACCGGGCGGGGACGCGCGGTGCCGGGCCGGACGGAATCCCGGCGCGGTCCAGACCGGCGGCCGGGCGGGGACGCGCGGTGCCGACCCGGACGGAATCCCGGCGCGGTCCAGGCCGGCGGCCGGGCGGGGACGCGCGGTGCCGGGCCGGACGGAATCCCGGCGCGGTTCAGGCCTGCGGCCGGGCGGAGCCTCCGCGGGCGGCGGGCCGGCGAAGGTGCGCCCGCTGCAGGGTGCTGGGCATCGGGACGTCGTGCCAGACCACGTCGGGGCCCGGCGCCGCGGCCGGGCCGGACGCCGCGGCCGGGCCGGTGGTCCGGGGGTTCGCGGGCGCCGGGGTCGCCCGCGGACTGCTCTCCGGGCCGGCCGCGCGGGACCGCTCGGGGCCGGGCGCAGGGGTCGCCGCCGGACCGTCCTCCGGGTTCCTCGCCCCGAGCCCGTCAGGACGCGCCGAGCGCAGAGCAGCGGACCGCGACGCCGAGGGACGCGGCGAGGAGGAGCGGGGCAGGGAGACGTCGCGCAGCACCGTCCGCGGACGGTCGCGCACGGGCGCGGGGGGCTCGTCCTCCCGGACGGCCTCGGCCACGGCACCGATGTCCTCGCGCCGGGCCCGGGCCTCCGGCAGCTCCAGGCGGACGACGCGCCAGCCCCGCGGCACCGTGAGCCGGTCCGCGTGCACGGCGCAGAGATCGTAGGCGTGGGGTTCGGCGTGCCCGGCGAGCGGGCCGACCACGGCGGTCGAGTCCGAGTACACGTAGGTGAGGGTCATGACCGCGTCCCGCGTGCAGGTCTGGCGGGAGCAGAGGCGGGTGGCGCTGCCGGAGGAGGTCATGGCCCGAAACTACCTCAGCGGGCGAGGCGGCGCAGGCGGCGGCGCTCGCGCTCGGAGAGCCCGCCCCAGATGCCGAACTTCTCGTCCTTGCTCATCGCGTAGTCGAGGCACTCGGCCTGCACGGGGCAGGCCTCGCACACGCGCTTGGCGTCACGCGTGGATCCGCCCTTCTCGGGGAAGAAGGCCTCCGGGTCGGTCTGGGCGCACAGCGCGTCGGTCTGCCACGCCAGCTCCCCCTCGTCCTCCTCCACGGCGTACAGCCCGGCCACGGCGCTCCAGTCGGAGCCCTCGTCGGCGGCGGGCGCCTCGAGCAGGTCGAGGGCGGGTGCCGCTCCCCCGCCCGAGAGGTCCTGGACGGCCTCGTGGGCCTTGAGGTACGCGGTGGCCTGGTCCTCGAGGCTGCCGCCCACCCGGCGGACGTGCCGCTCGGCGGCCCGGGGGTCCACGGGGTCCACGAACCAGTCCTCGGGCACCGAGCGCATGCTCCGGCGACGGGCGCCGAGGGGGGTGGTGTCCACGACCTGCTGGCGTGCGGCCTCTCCCATGACTTTCCTTCCATCCGACACGATTGCCCGGGTCCGGCAGACTGCGGGGGGCGCCGGCCCCGTGCATCCCGGAGAACGTATCCTTGCTGATCGTCTGCCGGACTTCCCAATTACACGTGTGTAACTACTGTGGCGTCAACCCTCCTCGGGAGGGCGCCCCTATGACCCTAGCCGTGATGAATGCCGTTGGGAGTAGACGTTTTTCCACGTCACGGCGCGATTTCGGGAAGTCGCCGGGGACCGTGAAGAATACGGTCCCACGCATATGCTCCGCTGCCGTGACCGGTGGCGGGCACCCACGAGGAGGAACCATGGCCACCCCGATCCCCGACTCTGTCCCCCGTTTGATGGACAACCTGCGGAGCAGCAGCCGCCCCGCTCTCATCTGGTACGGCCGGGACGGCGAGCGCGTGGAGCTCTCCGGGCGGGTCCTCGACAACTGGGCGGCCAAGACCGCCAACCTGTGGGTGGACGAGCTGGACCTCGAGGCGGGCGACGTCGTGGCCCTCGGCGAGGAGGTGCACTGGCGCAGCCTCGCGGTTGCCCTGGGCACATGGACCATGGGAGCGGCCGTACGGACGGTCGATCCCCTCGGGGGCGCGGCGGAGCCGGGCGACCGGGCCGTGGTGGGGCTCGTCGACGCGCAGGGGGCGACACCGCCGCTGCTGGAGCGGGTGCCCTCCGGTGCGCGGGCGGTGGTCCTGGACCGGCCGGCGCTCTCGCTCGGCTACCGCGGCGAGCTGCCGGGCGGGGACGTCCTGGACTACTGCGCCGAGATCCGCTCCCACGCCGACGTCTACGCCGGCTTCGAGGAGCCGGCCCCGGAGGGCGACGCCCTCCGGGCGGCGGGCACCGACGGATTCCTGGCCCACGGCCGGCTGCTGCCCGCGGCGGGCGAGCTCCGGTCCGGGCGGGAGGACGCGTGGGGCACGGCCGCCGCGGTGCACGTGCCGGGACGGCGGATGGACGCCGCGTTCCTGCTGGGGGTGCTGGCCGTGCTGGCCGGGGGCCGCGCGGCGGTCGTCACGGACCGCCCGGAGGACCCCGCCGACGACGCCTGGCGGTCCGTGCTGGCGGCCGAGAACGCCGTGGGCTTCTGAGCGGGGAGCCTCAGCGGCCCTCGGCCGGGCCCGCGCCCTCGTGGGCGTCCGGTCCGGGGCCCGCCGTGCTCTCCGTCCGGGACTGGTCGCGGGCCAGGTGCTGGTCCTGGGACCGGAGGCGGTCGTGGGTCCGGGGCTGGTCCTGGGTCCGCGGGTGGTCGGTCCGCGGGTGGTCGGTCCGCGGGTGGTCGTGCGCCCGGTGCTGCCCGTGCTCCCGGTCGGGGCGCTCGGCGCCCTCGCCCGCCTGACGCCCCGTGATGAGGGCGATCTCGAGCGCCGCCGTGTCCGCGAAGTTCGGGTCCTCGTCGAGCTCCTCGGTGAAGACCCAGAAGCGGTAGGCGAAGTAGCGGAAGACCGTGCCGAGGATGGTGCCGATGATCGTGCCGGAGACGAAGGACGCGTAGGCGCTGGTGAGGCCCAGGACGTAGTAGCTGAAGCCGAGGCAGCCGAGCTCGATGGCCATCCCGATGCCGTTGGCCACGAGGAACTGGATCAGCTCGCGGCGCTTGTCCGACTGGCGCTTGTGCCGGAAGGTCCACAGCCGGTTGGCGACCCAGGCGAAGACGATGGCCACGGCCGTCGCCACGAACTTGGCCTTGAGGTGGCCGTCCTGGAAGACCGTGTGCATCAGGATCCAGGTGAGCGACGCGTTGATGACGAACGCGAGCGCACCGACGACACCGAACTTCATGAGTTCCTTGACGAAGAGGTGCCACAGGGCATCGAAACGGTCGACGAGACGGTTCACGCGGCTTCAGGTCTCCCAGGTGGTGAGTCGGTGGGCGCCGGCCGGCGCAGCGGTCGACGAGCACGGGAGAGCGCCCGCGGCGGACCTCGGCACATCCTACCCCGCCCTTCCTCCGCGGCACCGGAGAGCTTCAGCACAGACCGCCGGGAGGGACCCAGGGACCGGGATACCCTGGTCCGGTGAATTCTTCTGTGACCGTCCCTGTCGTCGGCGTCGTCGGAGGCGGGCAGCTCGCCCGCATGATGGCGCCCTCCGCCACCGCCCTGGGCATCGAGCTGCGCGTGCTCGCCGAGGGCCCCGACGTCTCGGCGGTCGCCGCCGTGCCCACCGCGCCCGTGGGCGACTACACCGACCTCGAGGTGCTGCGCCGGTTCGCCCGGGACGTCGACGTCCTGACGTTCGACCACGAGCACGTGCCCACCGAGCACCTGCGGACCCTGCTCGCCGAGGGCGTCGACGTCCGCCCGGGCCCGGACGCCCTGGTGCACGCCCAGGACAAGCTGTGGATGCGCGCGGCCGTGGAGCGCCTCGGGCTGCCGAACCCGCAGTGGGCGGCGGTCGCCGACGTCGAGGAGCTGATCGCCTTCGGCGAGCGCACCGGCTGGCCCGTGGTGCTCAAGACGCCGCGCGGCGGCTACGACGGCAAGGGCGTGATGGTGCTCGGCACGGCCGAGGACGCCCGCGGCGCCGAGCCGGCGCAGTGGTTCGCGCGCACGGACGGCCCCCTGCTGGCCGAGGAGAAGGTCGGCTTCTCCCGCGAGCTGTCCGCGCTCGTGGCCCGCACCCCCTCCGGCGAGGTGCGGGCGTGGCCGGTGGTGGAGTCGATCCAGGTGGACGGCGTCTGCGACGAGGTGCTCGCGCCCGCCCCCCAGTTGCTGCCCGAGGTCGCGTCCGCGGCCGCCGACGCCGCCCGGACGCTGGCCACGGAGCTGGGGGTGACCGGGGTGATGGCCGTGGAGCTCTTCGAGACCCCCGGCCGCGGCCCCGGCTTCCTGGTCAACGAGCTGGCCATGCGCCCGCACAACTCCGGGCACTGGACCATGGACGGGTCCGTGACGAGCCAGTTCGAGCAGCACCTGCGCGCCGTGCTGGACCTCCCGCTCGGGGACACCGGGCTGATCGGCGGGTCCGCGGTGATGAAGAACTACCTGGGCGGGGCGAACCAGGACCTCTTCGGCGCCTACCGGGCCGCGATGAGCGCCGAGCCCCGCGCGAAGATCCACAACTACGGCAAGGCCGTGCGTCCCGGGCGCAAGATCGGTCACGTCAACGTCACCGGCGCCGCGGACGAGATCCCGGAGCTGCGCCGGCGGGCGTCCCGCGCCGCGGCCGTGCTGCGCGACGGGCAGGCCTGACCAGCGTGCCTCCCACGGCCCGTCCAGCCGGGACGGATAGCGTAGCCCCAGACCGGACCGCGACGGCGGCCCCGGCCCGCCGAGCAGCCCAGGAGCACCAGTGAACGAGAAGCAGCAGCCCGCCGTGGGCGTCGTGATGGGCTCGGACTCCGACTGGCCCGTGATGGAGGCCGCCGCCACCGCGCTCGAGGAGTTCGGGATCCCGTACGAGGCCGACGTCGTCTCCGCCCACCGGATGCCCACCGAGATGATCGAGTACGGCCGGCAGGCCCACGAGCGGGGGCTGCGGGTGATCATCGCCGGGGCCGGCGGCGCCGCCCACCTGCCGGGGATGCTCGCCGCAGTGACTCCCCTGCCGGTGATCGGCGTCCCCGTCCCCCTGAAGACCCTCGACGGGATGGACTCGCTGCTGTCGATCGTGCAGATGCCCGCCGGCGTGCCGGTGGCCACGGTCTCCATCGGCGGTGCCCGCAACGCCGGGCTGCTGGCCGCCCGGATCCTCGCCGCCGGCACGGACCCGCAGGCCGAGGCGCTGCGCGGACAGCTCCTGCGCTTCGCCGCCGAGCTGCGGCAGACCGCCCACGACAAGGGCGCCGCCCTGCGCACCCGCCTCGGCGGCTGACCGGCCGCCCCGCACCTGCCCTGCCCGCCCTTCCCCGCCGGAGCTGCCCGTGAACGGCCACACCCCCCGCGCTGAGCACGATCCCCGTCCGCCGCACGACCCGTCCGCCGAGGACTCCCGCCCCCGGGACCTCCCGCCGGACGCCGTGACGGCCGTGCGGGGCGTCGACGACGGCGCGGCGAGCCCGCCCCGGCTCACGGACCCGCTGCGCCATCCCCAGCACGCCGGGGACGGCACCCGGGCCCGGCGCGCCTGGACGCTGCTGCTGTCCACGCTCGTGGTCCCCGGCAGCGCCCAGCTCGTCGCGG
This sequence comes from Kocuria sp. CH-021, assembly GCF_049716185.1. Lineage (NCBI taxonomy): Bacteria > Bacillati > Actinomycetota > Actinomycetes > Micrococcales > Micrococcaceae > Kocuria > Kocuria sp. CH-021. Next base: position 72,710 of record NZ_JBNAFK010000002.1, read on the forward strand.
GCCGGCGGGCCACGGGGCGTGCCGCCCTCAAGGTCGACGTGGTCGTCTGGGCCGCGGCCGTCCTCGCGCTCCTCAGCCTGCTCCTGTGGCGGACCCCGCTCGTCTGGTTCCTGACGAACTCGTTCACGTCCCTGCTCGTGATCGCCGGGCTGGTGGCCCTCGCGCTCGGGTGGGCGTTCCTCTTCTTCGACACGTTCCGGCTCATCCGCCCCGGTCTGCTCGTGCGGCGGACCCGCCGGGCGGTGGCCGCGGCCACCGTGGCGCTGATGCTGCTCACCTCCGGCGGGCTGGCCTACTCCGCCTACCTGCTGTCCGTGACGCGCGGGGCGGTCTCGGACGTCTTCGGCGGCGGGCTGCCCTTCCGCCCCTCGGACGGGCGGTACAACATCCTGCTCATGGGCACCGACTCCGGGGAGGACCGCTCGGGCCGCCGCCCCGACTCGATGACGGTGCTCAGCGTCGACGCCGACTCCGGGCGGACCGTGACGATCTCCCTGCCCCGCAACCTGCAGAACACCCCGTTCCCCGAGGACTCGCCGCTGGCGGACGTCTACCCCGAGGGCTTCGACTGCGGCGACGAGTGCATCCTCAACGCCCTCTACACCGACGTCGTCAACAACCACGCCGAGCTCTACCCCGACGCCGCCGACCCCGGCGCCGAGGCCATGAAGGACGCCGCGGAGGGCATCCTCGGCATCGAGGTCCAGGCCTACGCGATCGTCGAGATGAACGGCTTCGAGCAGCTCGTGGACGCTCTCGGCGGGATCACCATCGACGTCGGCGGGCGCGTGCCCATCGGCGGCGGCACCGACCTGGTCACGGGCCTGCCCAACGAGATCTTCGGGTACATCGAGCCGGGGGTCCAGCACCTGGACGGCTACGAGGCGCTCTGGTACGCCCGGTCCCGCGAGGGCGCCACGGACTACGACCGCCAGGCGCGCCAGCGCTGCGTGCAGGCCGCCATGCTCCAGCAGCTGAACCCCGTCAACGTGCTGACCCGCTTCGAGGACCTCGCGGAGTCCGGGACGCAGGTCGTCGAGACCGACATCCCGCAGAGCCAGATCGGCTCCTTCGTGGACGTGGCGCTCAAGGCCAAGGAGCACGAGCTCGTGCAGTTCGCCGCCGGCCCGCCCTACTACGACCCGTCCTTCCCCACCTACCCCGACTACGACCGGCTGCACGAGGACGTGGACCGGGTGCTCGAGGAGGCCACGGACCGCGGCGCGCGGGACACGGAGGCCCTGCCCGCCGGCACGCCCGTGGGCCCCGGGATCGCGATGACCGTTCCCGTCCCGGCGGCGAAACCCCTCGTGGGAGCGCAGGAACTCACCCCCAACGGCACCTGCTCCGTGCCCTGACCGGGCCGTCCCGCAGGGCGACGGCAGCGCCCGGACACCCCGGTACAGTGGGGGCGTGGCGAACATACTGCAGTCGAACGCATGGGCCGTCTTCCAGCGGAACCTGGGGCACAAGGTGTTCCAGGCCTCCGGGGACGGATGGCGCTACCTCGCCGTCCTCGAGGGCGGCCGGACCGGCCGCTACCTCTACTGCCCGTACGGCCCCGAGGCGCAGACCCCGCAGGCCTTCGAGGCCGCGCTCGAGGACCTCACCAGCACCGCACGCGCCGAGCGGTGCTGGTTCGTGCGGGTGGAGCCCGTGGACGCCGCGGTGACGGACGGGCTCGAGACGCCGGAGGCCTCCCTGCGCCGGCGCGGACTGCGCCCGGCGCCCCGGCAGGTCCAGCCCGGGCACACCCAGGTCATCGACCTCACCCAGGACGAGGACGCGATCCTCAAGGACATGAAGTCCACCAACCGCAACCTGCACCGCAACATCGCCAAGAAGGGCGTGACCTTCACGACCTCGACCGACCCGGAGGACGTCGACGTGCTCCTGGGCTTCCTCGAGGCCACGGCCGAGCGCAAGGACTTCGCCCGTCAGCAGGACGCCTATCTGCGCGAGGCGGCCCGCAGCCTCATGCCCGTGGGCGCGGCGGCCCTGTACGTGGCCCGGCTGGACGGGGAGCCCATCGGCGCCTCCCTCGTCTACGACTCCGACGACACCCGCACCTACGCCCACGCCGCGATGGACTTCGGGCACCGCAGGCTCTCGGCGGGGATCCCGCTGGTCGTGCGGATGGTCCTCGACGCCAAGCAGAAGGGCCTGAGCCGTTTCGACCTCTTCGGCACCGCGCCCGAGGACGCCGGCCCGGAGCACGCGTGGCACGGCTTCACGAAGTTCAAGAAGTCCTTCGGCGGCCGCCCGGAGTCCTACCCCGGGACCTGGGACCTGCCCGTGAGCCGTGGCAGGTACGCCGCGTACACCGGGGTGCGCGCGGCCCGGGAGGCCGCGCTCGCGGCCCGCAAGAGCCTTCCCGGCCTGCCGGACCGGCTGCGGCAGGCCGTCGCCGGGGTGCGCCGCCGGGAGGGCTGAGCGCTCCCGCGACGGGTCGGGCCGGCGCCAGGCCCACCGGCACCCAACGGATCAGCGCCGCACAGTCCGGTGGGCACGGCACGGTGCGGCTCAGCGCGGCCCGCTCCGGACCCGCTGACATCGGCACCGCACGGAGCGGCACTGCGCCCGTGCGCCGTCAGCGCCCCGCGGCGTCGCGCAGGGCGGACATCCCCTCCGTGACCACCCGGCGGGTGAGGTCCCGGGCCCGCCGGGCCCGTCCCCGGGCCGGGCGCCCCGCCTCGTCGTCGGCCTCGGGCTCCTCGTCGGGCTCGCCGTGCTCGGGCGACCACGCGGGGACGGACTCGCCCAGGCCCAGCTCCGCGGCGACCGCCGTGCCCGTCGCCGCGGCCGCGGCGTCGGCACGGTCCTGCGAGAACTCCCCGGCCGGCCCGCGGCCCAGGGGCTTCTCCCACGGTCCCAGCACCGGCCGTTCCGCCCCGGCCAGCTCGCGGACCACCAGCGGCACCTCCGTCTCGTCCGGGTCGCCGCCGTCGAGCCGCTGGACGCGTCGCTTCTGCAGCTCCACGATCCCGGTCAGCAGCAGGGCGTCGTCCACGCCGAGGTCCCGGCCCCGGCGGGTGAAGCCGAGCCGGTAGATCATCGCCAGGCCGCGGGTGTGCACGAACCACAGGTAGCCCAGCGCCGCCTCGCGGCCGTCCTCGGCGGCCTCGGTGGCCACGAGCAGCAGCGAGTCCTCCCCCAGGTCCTCGAGCAGCTGGGTGATGAGCCGGGTCCGGAGCCCGATGTTCGCCAGCACCCGGCTGCCGGCCGTCACCTCGCGCACGGTCACGCCCGGGGTGCGCAGCGCCGCGCGGCACCGGTCCAGGGTGGCCTCCGAGAGCCGCCGCGAGAGGTCCCGCTCGGTCTCCCCCAGCAGCACCTCCAGCCGCCGCGGCTCCTCCGGGCCGGGGCCCGCGTCGGGGCGCGAGAACCCGGCGGCCTCCAGCGCCTCCCGGGTGCCGGGGCCGCGGAGGGTGTCGGCCTGGAAGCGCAGCAGCACCGCCGAGTGCTCCTCCCGCGCCCAGTCGGCGAGGGCCGCGGCGACCACGGGCAGGTCCTCGGGCCGGTGGACGTGGCAGTGCACGGTCCCGGCGACCACCCGTTCGGCCTCGGAGCGCAGGTAGAGCTGGGCGTAGCCCACGGTGCGCTGCTCGGCGTCGTGGACCATGACCCGGTCGACCCGCAGGGCCGGGCCCTCGGCGGAGACCTGTGCCTCGCCGATGCCCCACAGCTGCTGCGGGTGCCCGCCGGTCACCCGGACGGTGGCGTCCCAGGTCTTGCGGTTGGGGCAGGGGCTGACCGTCGTGCTCACGTGGGGATCCTCCTCGTCACCCGGGCGCTCCGCCCCGGCTGGGGGACCGCGGTCGGCGCCCGCAGTTCGGGCTCCAGTCTAGAGCCGGGAGGGGGTCCGGCAGGCGCCGGACACGGTGTGACAGGGGACGGGAGGACCCCCGCACCGGTGGACGGTGCGGGGGTCCTGGGTCGCGGCCGCGGGCCGCGACCGGCGGGCTCGGCGCCGGGCTCAGTGCCGGGCGTACTTCTCCCACTTGGAGGCGAGGTGCTCCGCCTCGACCATGCGCACGGTCCCGGAGCGGGAGCGCATCACGATGGACTGGGTGGTGATCCGGCGGCCGCGGTAGCGCACGCCGCGCAGCAGGTCGCCGTCGGTGATGCCCGTGGCGGAGAAGAAGCAGTTGTCCGAGGTGACGAGGTCGTCGGTGGTCAGCACCGCGTCGAGGTCCAGGCCGGCGTCGAGGGCCTTCTGCCGCTCGTCGTCGTCGACCGGGGCGAGCCGGCCCTGGATGATGCCGCCGGTGGCCTTGACGGCGCACGCCGTGACGATGCCCTCAGGGGTGCCGCCGATGCCCATCATGACGTCGACGCCGGTGCCCTCGCGGCAGGCCGCGATCGCCCCGGCCACGTCCCCGTCGAGGATCATCCGGGTGCGGGCGCCGGTGGCGCGGATCTCGTCGACGAGCTGCTGGTGGCGCGGGCGGTCCAGCACGCACACGGTGAGCTGGTTGATGTTGACGCCCTTGGCCCGGGCCACGAGGTGCAGGTTCTGCTTGACGGGCAGGCGCAGGTCCACGAAGTCGGCCGCCTCCGGGCCCACCACGAGCTTGTCCATGTAGAAGACCGCGGAGGGGTCGAACATCGACCCGCCGTCGGCCACCGCGATGACGGCCAGGGCGTTGTTCATGCCGAGCGCGGTGAGCCGGGTGCCGTCGATGGGGTCCACGGCGACGTCGGAGGACGGCCCGGAGCCGTCGCCCACCTGCTCGCCGTTGAACAGCATCGGGGCCTCGTCCTTCTCGCCCTCGCCGATGACCACGGTGCCGTTGAAGTGCACGGTGGAGAGCAGGGACCGCATGGCGTCGACCGCGGCCCCGTCGGCGGCGTTCTTGTCGCCCGCGCCGACCCACTGGCCGCCGGCGATCGCCGCCGCCTCGGTGGTCCGCACCAGCTCCATCGCCAGGTTGCGGTCGGCCACGTTGTTGGTGCGCGCGGGGATCGTTCCGGTGGTTTCTTCGGCCACGTTGTTCCTCACCTTCGAGTTCACGTTCTGCGGGACCCCCGGGCCGGGCTCGGCCGCGGGCGCGGTCCACGTCCCGCCCAGCATATCGCCCGCTCCCCCGGGGACCGCGACGCGCGCCACATTCACGGCCGGGCCGTTGCCGGCGGAGCTGGGAGGTTCCCGGCGGGACGGACAGGGCGCGGCGGACAGGGCACAATGGACGGGTGAGTTCCTCGACCCCCGACCGTCCCGCCGAGACCCCTGCGGCGGAGCAGCCCGCGCCCGAGCACCCCGCGTCCCCCGGCACCGCGCCCGGCACCGATGCCCCGGAGCAGCCGCTCCCGCAGATCACGGAGAAGCAGGCCCGGCGGCTCAACGCCCCCGTGCAGGGGATGATCATCTCGATGGCCGTCCTGCTACTGCTGGTCCTGCCCTTCGTGTGGCTCCAGCCCCGCCCCGACGCCCAGCCGTACCGGCCGGACGTCGACGTGGCGCAGGAGGCGGACTACGTCGCGGACGAGGCGCCCTTCACCCCGGTCGTGCCGGAGCCCGGCGAGGGCTGGACCGCCAACTACGCCCGGTGGAACGGCGGCGCCGCCGAAGGGGTGCCCTTCTGGGAGATCGGCTGGGCCACCCCGCAGGGCAGCTTCATCGGTCTCGTGCAGACGTCCCTGTCCAACCCCACGTGGCTGGCCCAGCAGACCGAGGCCGTCCCTGCCACGGCGGAGGTCGAGGTCGGGGGCGTGGCGTGGGACGTGCACGTCCGGGAGGAGTCCCGGAACCAGGACGCCCTGACCGCGTACACGGGAGAGGTCAACGGCTCCACCGTGGTGCTCAAGGGCGACGCGCCCGGCGCCGAGCTGGACCGGCTGGCCGCCGCCGTCGCCGAGGACCTCACCGATGCCCCTGCCCCGCGAACCACGGAGACGCCATGAACCCGGACAGCCGCCCCGAAGACACCTCGCCCCGCACCCCGGCCGCGGCCTGGCAGCGCCTGCGCGAGGGCAACGCCCGCTTCATCGCGGGCGAGTCCCTGCACCCCAACCAGGACGCCTCCCGCCGGCAGTCCGTGGCGGGCGGGCAGAACCCGTTCGCCGTGATCTTCGGCTGCTCGGACTCACGGCTGGCCGCGGAGATCATCTTCGACCTCGGACTGGGTGACGCGTTCGTGGTGCGCACCGCCGGGCAGGTCATCGACGACGCCGTGCTCGGCTCCATCGAGTACTCCGTGGCGAACCTGGGCACGCCGCTGATCATGGTGCTCGGCCACGACTCCTGCGGGGCCGTGACCGCCGCGCACGACGTCGCCGGCTCCGGGCAGATGCCCCGCGGCTTCCAGCGGGACCTCATCGAGCGGATCATGCCGTCCGTGCTGGAGACCCAGCGCGCCGGCCGCCAGGACGTCAACTCGGCCGTCGTGGAGCACACCAAGCAGACGGCGTCGCGGCTCATGGAGCAGTCCCGGGTGATCGCGGACGCGGTCTCCAACGGGGACGTCGCCGTGGTCGGCGTCTTCTACCACTTGGAGGACGGCGAGGCGGAGCTCGTGCACGGGCACGGCACCTGGCTCCCGGCCCGCTGACCCGGACCGCCCGGCCGGCGGCCGTCACGGCGGGCCGGGCGTGCCGGGCGTCACCGGCGGCTGTCCTAGACTGACGCCATGGCTGATACCACCGCAGAGACCACCGAGTACCGCATCGAGCACGACACCATGGGCGAGGTCCGCGTTCCCGCGAACGCCCTGTACCGCGCGCAGACCCAGCGGGCGGTCGAGAACTTCCCCATCTCGGGCAAGCCGCTCGAGCCCCAGCACATCGTCGCGCTGGCGCAGATCAAGAAGGCCGCCGCCAAGGCGAACGCGGAGCTGGGGGTGCTCGACGACGAGCGCGCCAAGGCCATCGCGGACGCCGCGGACCAGGTCGCCACGGGGCAGTACGACGAGCACTTCCCGATCGACGTCTTCCAGACCGGCTCCGGGACGTCCTCCAACATGAACACCAACGAGGTGCTGGCGACCCTCGCCAACCAGGCGCTCGAGGGCACGGACGTCGAGGTCCACCCCAACGACCACGTCAACGCCTCCCAGTCCTCCAACGACGTCTTCCCGACCTCCGTGCACGTGGCCGTCACGGGCGCGCTGGTCAACGACCTGGTCCCGGCCATGACGCAGCTCGCCGAGTCCCTCGAGCGGAAGGCCGCGGAGTTCCAGGACGTCGTGAAGTCCGGGCGCACCCACCTCATGGACGCCACCCCGGTCACCCTGGGCCAGGAGTTCGGCGGCTACGCCGCGCAGGTGCGCTACGGCATCGAGCGGGTGCAGTCCTCGCTGCCGCGCGTGGCCGAGGTCCCGCTGGGCGGCACCGCGGTGGGCACGGGCATCAACACCCCCGCCGGCTTCTCCGCCCGCGTGATCGAGCTGCTCGCCGAGGAGACCGGGCTGCCCATCACCGAGGCCCGCAACCACTTCGAGGCCCAGGCCAACCGGGACGGCCTGGTCGAGGCCTCCGGCCAGCTGCGCAACGTCGCCTACAGCTACATGAAGATCAACAACGACCTGCGCTGGATGGGCTCCGGCCCCAACACCGGCCTGGGCGAGATCCTGATCCCCGACCTCCAGCCCGGCTCCTCGATCATGCCCGGCAAGGTCAACCCGGTGATCTGCGAGTCCACCATCCAGGTCTGCGCGCAGGTGATCGGCAACGACACCACGGTCTCGCTGTCCTCCACCAACGGCGCGTTCGAGCTCAACGTGGGCATCCCGGTCATGGCCTCGGCCCTGCTGGAGTCGATCCGGCTGCTCGCGAACTCCTCGCGCGTGATGGCGGAGAAGATGATCGACGGGCTCGAGGCGAACAGGGAGCGCTGCCGCTTCCTCGCCGAGGCGTCGCCGTCCATCGTGACCCCGCTGAACAAGGCCATCGGCTACGAGGCCGCCGCGAAGATCGCCAAGCACGCCGTGGCGAACAAGATGACGGTGCGCGAGGCGACCGTCGCCCTGGGCTACGTGGAGGACGGCCGGCTCACCGAGGAGCAGCTGGACCGGGCGCTGGACGTCACCACCATGACGGGCCCCAACGCCTGATCCGCCGCTCCCCACGCCGAGGGGTCGCGCCCGCCAGGAGGATCCTGGGCGGACGCGACCCCTCGCGTCGTACGGCGGCGGCTCGCGCGCCGGACCGGGTCAGGAGGTCACGGCCGGGCCGGACTCGTCGGACGTGGAGAGCTCCTTGATGAACTCGTGGCACTTCCGGGCACGCTCGGCGTCCTGGCTCATCACCTGCTCGAAGAACTCGGCGATGTCGTCGCGGCCGGCGTTGCGGGCGTCCCGCACGTACTGGCCGTAGTCGTGGCCTGCCTTGAGCGAGTGGTACTGCACGGAGACCAGGTCGTAGGTCACGTCGTCGAAACCGGTCTGTCCTGCGGGCATGTCGTTCCTCCTTGCTCGTTGGTGCTCGTCGGGTGGACGCTTCCGAGTCTAGGAACGTGTGCTCCGCCCCACAAGTAAGCACACTGTGTTTCTCGTGGCGTCCTGGGGGCGCGCCCGGGGGGAACGAGGTCCGGGCTCAGACCACGAAGCGGGCGCGGCCGTCGTGCACCAGGGCGGCGTCGAGCCGGGCCCGCTGGTGCGGCGGCAGCGGCGGTGTGCCGTCCGGGGCGAACCAGCCGACCTCGAGCGACTCGTCGTCGTTGACGCGGGCCTCGCCGGAGACCCAGCGGCAGCGGAACGTGTGGTCCAGGAACTGGCAGCGGTCCCCGTTCGGGTACTGCACGGGCTCCCCCGCCTTGATCGCCACGAGGTCCTCCACGACGGCGACGACGCCGGTCTCCTCGAGGCACTCCCGCACCGCCGTGACCGCCGGCTCCTCGCCGGGCTCGACGATCCCGCTCACCAGGCCCCAGTTGCCGTTGTCGCTGCGCCTGGCCAGCAGCACCCGCCCGTCGTCGCGCAGCACCACGGCGGTGACGGCCGGCAGCCACAGGAGGTCGTGGCCGATCTTCTCCCGCAGGGACAGGACGAACTCGGGGGTGGGCATGCGGGCTCCTCGTGCAGGGTCGCCGGTCGGTGGGGTCCGGCCCATTCTGGCAGGCCGGCACGGGTCACAGCAGCAGGAGGACGCCGAGGGCCCCGGTGATCATGGCGGGCCCGAACGCCACCCGGGAGCGGGCGTCCACCCGGCGCAGCGCCACGAGCACGGCCCCGGCCAGGCCGCCGAGCACGAACCCGGCCGCCGCCCCCAGCACGGCGTGCCAGACGGAGACGAAGCCCAGGCACATGCCGAGCAGCCCCGAGAGCCGGACGTCGCCCATGCCCATCCCCGCCGGGTTCAGCAGCCGGAGCAGGACGTAGAGCCCGCCCACGACCACCAGGCCCCACAGCATCCACAGCAGCCGGACGGGCTCGCCGGCCACGACCGCCGCCGCGCCCAGCAGCGCCCCGCACACGGGGTAGAGCGGGCGCACCACGCGGCCGGGCAGGCGGTGCTCCCGCACGTCCGTGCGCCACAGCCACGCGCACGCGGCCGTGAGCACGGCGGTGCCGAGCACCGCGAGCGCCACGGCGGTCCAGCCGGCGGCGTCCCCGCGGGCGAGCTGCTCGGTCAGGAAGGTGCCCACACCGGGCATCGTAGCCCCGGTCCGCGTGCCGGGCAGGACTCCTGTGGACGCCCGGGACCGCTCCCTAGACTGGGCCCATGCCCCGCTCCCCCGTGCCCGCGCCCACCGACCCGGACGAGTTCCGGGCCCTGAGCCGCTCCTCGCCGTGGCGCTGGGACACCGTGCGCTTCGTCCTGTCCTGGCCGGCCCCCGAGGGCACCGTGCCCCGCGAGCCCGTCCGGGCCTGGGTCCGCCGCCCGGACGCTCTGCGCGTCGAGGCCCTGGACGGCACCCCGCTGTACACGGCCGGCACGCGGGAGCAGTCGCTCGACGACTTCTACGTCGCCTCGACCCCGGCCTCGTGGTTGCTGGCGCCGCGCCTCGTGGCCCCGGTGTACACGGACTCCGGGCTCGTGGAGCGCCGGCCCGAGGCGGCCTACGGGGACCCCGTGTTCGGCGGCGGACGCTGGCAGGCCATCCTCGACCCGGTCGAGCTGGCCGGGGACGCCCCCGTGCCGCCCTACCTGCCGGAGCGGCAGCCCTGCACGGTCGAGGACGTCAGCACCGGCACCCACCACGGGCGGCGGGTGCGCGGCGCCGTGGTGGTCCCCGGCCACGCCTACGCCCCGGCCGCTCCGGGGCACCCCCTCGCCCCGGCCCGCACCCGGGTGCTCCTCGACGAGCGGACGGCGATCTGCGTCCGCTCCGAGGTGCTCGAGGGGCCGCTGGCCGGCACGGGCCACGACCTGCACATCGAGGCCGTGGACGAGGACCTCATCGACGACCTCTTCGCCGCGGTGCGCCTGGACCTCACGGACGTGAGCCGGCACCTGCCCTGGCCCGTCGGCCCCTGAGGCCGCTCGGACCCCTGGCGCCCCGAGGTTCCGGAGCGCCCTCGGCACGTCCGGGGCCCCACCGCCCGGGGACGGCGGCGGGCTCCCGGACGGGAGGCCGGGGAGAGCCGGGGCTCAGCCGTCCAGGTCGCCCAGCACCTCCGTGACCAGGGCGGCGATCGGCGAGCGCTCCGAGCGGGTCAGCGTGACGTGGCCGAAGAGCGGGTGGCCCTTGAGCGCCTCGACCACGGCGGTCACCCCGTCGTGGCGGCCCACCCGGAGGTTGTCGCGCTGGGCGACGTCGTGGGTCATGACCACCTTGGAGTTCTGACCGATCCGGGAGAGCACGGTGAGCAGCACGTTCTTCTCGAGGGACTGGGCCTCGTCCACGATCACGAAGGCGTCGTGCAGGGACCGGCCGCGGATGTGCGTGAGCGGCAGCACCTCGAGCATCCCCCGGTCGAGGACCTCCTCGACCACCTCCTGCGAGACCAGCGCCCCGAGGGTGTCGAAGACGGCCTGGCCCCACGGGTTCATCTTCTCCTCCTCGGAGCCGGGCAGGTAGCCGAGCTCCTGGCCGCCCACCGCGTAGAGGGGCCGGAAGACCATGACCTTGCGGTGCTCGCGGCGCTCCATCACCGTCTCCAGGCCCGCGCACAGGGCCAGGGCGGACTTGCCGGTGCCGGCGCGCCCGCCAAGCGACACGATGCCCACCTCCGGGTCCAGCAGGAGGTCGATCGCGAGGCGCTGCTCGGCGGAGCGCCCGTGCACGCCGAAGACGTCCCGGTCCCCGCGCACCACCCGGGCGGAGCCGTCGGCGCGGACCCGGGCCAGGGCGCTGCCGCGCACGGAGTGCAGGGTCAGGCCCGTGTTGGCCGGCAGCCCTTCGGCACCCGGGACCACGACGGCCTCACCGCCGTAGAGCCGGTCCACCACGTCGTCGGGCACGTCGAGGGCCGCGGTCCCGGACCACTCGACGTCGGAGCCGACCCACTCGGCCCGGTACTCCTCGGCCTCGAGGCCCAGGGCGGAGGCCTTGACCCGCATCGGCAGGTCCTTGGAGACGATGCACACGTCCTTGCCCTCGTTGGCCAGGCTCAGCGCCACGGCCAGGATCAGGGAGTCGTTGTCCTTGAGCCGGAAGCTCACCGGCAGGACGGTGTCCGAGACGTGGTTGAGCTCCACCACGAGGCTCCCGCCCTCGTCCCCCAGGGGCACGGGCCGGTTGAGCCCGCCGTGCTCCACCCGCAGGTCGTCCAGCAGCCGCAGCGCCTGCCGGGCGAAGTAGCCCAGCTCCGGGTCGTGCCGCTTGCCCTCCAGCTCCGTGATCACGATGACGGGGAGCACCACCTGGTGCTCGGCGAAGCGCAGGATCGCCCGGGGGTCGGACAGCAGCACCGAGGTGTCGATCACGTAGGAGCGCACCCCGGCGCCCAGGGGGGCGGTGATGTCGACGATGCGTTCCTGCTTCTTGGAGATGCTCATGGCGGCCCTTCCTCTCCGGTGCGGTGGGCGGCGTCCGCGCCGTCCACCTGAGGACAACGTATGCGGACCGGCCCCACCATGCGAGCAGAAACGGTGAACGGCGCGGAAATTGCCCGCGACGACCCGGGACGACCGCGGCGGCGCCGGCGAGGGCCGACGTCAGGGGCCGACGTCAGGGGCCGGCGGCAGGGCCGGCGGCAGCACCGATGACGGGGGACGACGACGGGCGCGGCCGGGTCCGCTCAGCCGCCGAAGCGCCGCTGCCGGGACGCGTAGTCGCGCAGCGCCCGCAGGAAGTCCACGCGCCGGAAGTCCGGCCACAGGGCCTCGCAGAAGTAGTACTCGCTGTAGGCGGACTGCCACATGAGGAACCCGGACAGCCGCTGCTCGCCGGAGGTGCGGATCAGCAGGTCCGGGTCCGGCTGCCCGCGCGTGTAGAGGTGCTGGGAGATGTCCTCCACGGACAGGCTCTGCGCGAGCTCCCGCACGTCCGTGCCGGCCTCGAGCGCCTCCGTGAGCACCTCCCGCACGGCGTCCACGATCTCCTGCCGGCCCCCGTAGCCGACCGCGATGTTCAGGTGCGGTCCGGCGTTGCCCGCGGTGCGCTCCGTGAGGTCGGCCAGACAGTCCGCGAGCCGCGGCGGCAGCATCTCGAGCGCGCCGACGGGCTGGGCCCGGCAGATGCCGGCCTCGGTGAGGGTGTCCATGAGGTCGGAGATGATCTCGAGCAGGGGCTCCAGCTCGGCGGCCGGGCGCTTGAGGTTCTCGGTGGAGAGGATGTAGAGGGTGACCACCTCGATGTCCAGCTCCCGGCACCAGCCGAGGAACTCGACGATCTTCTGCGCCCCGGCCTTGTGCCCGTCCGCGGTCGAGGCGCCGAACTGCTTGGCCCACCGCCGGTTGCCGTCCACGAGGACGCCGACGTGCTTGGGCAGCCGCCGCGGGTCGAGGCCGGTGGAGAGCCGGCGCTCGTAGAACCGGTAGAGCGGCCGTGGCTTGGGCATCTGTGCTTCCTCCCGGGTTCTCGCGCACGGTGTCGGTGGTGGTCCCGGACGTGGTGGGGGCCACGGTGCCGGACGTGGCGGCCGTCACGGACCCGGCCGGCTCTCGGGGACGCCTCCTAAACTACCCGGTGGGAGACCGGTCGGACTCACGCACAGCACGCCGGAAGGATCATCATGGAGCACTCGCACGGCGCCGTCGGCCGGGCCGCCGGCCGCGTCGAGCAGGCGGTCGAGCACCGGATCGAGGACCTCGTGGAGCGCAAGCCCGCGTGGCGGGGCTGGATCCACGCGAGTTTCACGCCCGTCGTCGTCGTTCTGGGCCTCGTGGCGATCCTGCTGGCGCCCAGCACCGAGCTGCGGATCGCGTGCGCCGTGTACGGCGGAACGGGCATCCTGCTGTTCGGCGTGTCGGCGATCTACCACCGCGCCTACTGGCCCCGGCGGCTGCACATGGTCCTGCGCCGGATGGACCACTCGAACATCGCGCTGCTGATCGCCGGCACCTACACGCCGCTGGCCGTCGCGCTGCTGGCCCCGGCGCAGTCCCGGCTGCTGCTCGTCGTGATCTGGTCCTGCGCCGCCGGCCTGGTGGCCTTCCGGCTGCTGTGGACCCTCGCGCCCCGCTGGCTGTACACCCCGCTGTACGTGGTGATGGGCTGCCTGGCCCTCTTCTACCTCCCGCAGTTCTGGCAGGCCAGCCCACCGGCCGCCGCGCTCACCGCCGCCGGCGGGGTGGCCTACATCACCGGAGCCGTGGTGTACGGCACCCGGCGCCCGCGGCTGCTGCCCGAGGTGTTCAGCTTCCACGAGGTCTTCCACGCCTTCACGGTGCTGGGCTTCGCGCTGCACTACGTGGCGATCATGCTCGCGATGCTCAGCTGAGCGGGTCCGCCCCGGCCAGCTGCTCCTGGAGCTCCGCGACCGAGTGCACGGGGGCGCGGCAGGCGAAGTCCCGGCACATGTACACCGTGAACCGCCCGCCGAGCGCGGCCTTCCCGCGGGCCGAGCCCGGCGCCCCCGGGGCGTCGGCGTCCACCACCCGCGTGCTCAGCACCGCGGCGGGGCCCACGGCCCGCCGGGCCGCGAGCTTGTCCTCGGCGGTCCCGCCGGCGAGCACCACGTGCGCCGGGGCGGACCCGAGCTCCGCCCGCACGGCCAGGGCCCGGCCGGCGCTGCGGGGCGAGCGGCGGGCCAGCAGCTCCAGGGGCCCCAGCAGGGAGGGGACCGCCCCCAGCCGGTGCTCGTCCTCCTCCAGGGCCCACAGCTCCACGTGCACCGCGGCGAGCACGGCCGTCCCGGCCGGGGTGACGTCGTCGAGGGGCTCCGCCCGCCCGGAGCTGCCCGCCGCGAGCAGCGGCGCCGGGACGTCCGCCAGGTCGGACCAGACCCGCTCCGGCCCGCCGTCCGGGCCCGGGTGCGAGAACCGCTCCGCGGCGACGTCGGCGAGCTCCCGGGCCCGCTCGTACCAGGGCGCCGCCCCGGTGGCCCGGTACAGCGCGAGGAAGCCCTCGGCGACCATCGCGTAGTCCTCGAGCAGGCCCTCGATCGAGCGCTCCGCCGAGCCCGCGTGGCTGGTGCGCGCCAGGCTCCGGCGGGACGGGTCCCAGTGCACCGCCCACAGGTGCGCTGCGGCCTCCTCGGCGGCGAGCACGAGCGCCGGGTCCTCCAGCAGCACCCCGGCCTCCGCCAGCGCGGTGACCGTCATCCCGTTCCAGCCGACCACGACCTTGTCGTCCCGGGCCGGGGCGGGGCGCCGGGAGCGGGCGGCGGCGAGCTCGGGGCGGGCGTCGTCCCACAGCGCCAGGTCGGTCCCGTCCAGGACCCGCCCGGGGTGCAGGGGCTGCGGGGCCCCGGCCGCCACGCCCATGAGGTCGGCCACGGCCGTGCCGCGGTCGGCGCCCAGGACCTCGCGCAGCTCCGACCGGCTCCACACGTAGAACGCGCCCTCGCCGCTGTGCACGTCCCCGTCCGCGGAGACCGTGTCCGCGTCCAGGGAGGACGCGAACGCCCCGCCGGGCAGGCGCAGCTCCGCCAGCAGGAACCCGGCGGTGTCCGCGGCGGCCCGCGCGTGGCCGGCGCCGGGGTCCGCGACCGCAGCCCGCGCGCAGGCCCGCAGCAGCTGGGCGTTGTCGTAGAGCATCTTCTCGTAGTGCGGCAGGGACCACTCCCGGGTCACGGAGTACCGGTGGAAGCCTCCGCCCACGTGGTCGAACAGCGCGGAGCCGCACATCGCGCCGAGGGTGCGCCCGAGCAGGCCCCGCGCCCGGTCCGCGGTCCGCGGGGCCCCGCCGGCGGCGAGCCGCTCCAGCAGGAGCAGCACCGTGGAGGGCGGGAACTTGGGGGCGCCGCCGAAGCCCCCGTGCGCGGGGTCCTCGTCCGCCAGGAGCACGTCCAGTGCCGCGGCGGCCAGGTCCGGCCCGTCCTCCTCCGCTTCCCCGGCCGCCGGCACGGTCACGGCGCCGCCGGCAAGGGC
Organism: Kocuria sp. CH-021; assembly: GCF_049716185.1. NCBI lineage: Bacteria > Bacillati > Actinomycetota > Actinomycetes > Micrococcales > Micrococcaceae > Kocuria > Kocuria sp. CH-021. The sequence goes on from NZ_JBNAFK010000002.1 coordinate 88,067, forward strand.
GGAGCGCAGGTCCTCGGCCTGCCCGGCGATGGCCCGGGCGACCGTGTCCGCGGCCTGCTCGAGCTCGTCCCGGCGGGTCGACCACGCGGCGGCCACGGCCTCGAGGACCTGCCGGAAGGACGGCATGCCGTGCGCGGGCCGCGGCGGGAAGTACGTGCCCGCGTGGAACGCCCGCCCGTCCGGGGTGAGGAACGCGCTCATGGGCCAGCCGCCCTGGCGGGTGATCAGCTGCGTGGCCACCATGTAGGTGGCGTCCACGTCCGGGCGCTCCTCGCGGTCCACCTTGACGGGCACGAAGTGCTCGTTGAGGTAGGCGCCGACCTCGGGGTCCTCGAAGGACTCGTGGGCCATCACGTGGCACCAGTGGCAGGCGGCGTAGCCCACGGAGAGGAACACCGGCACGTCGCGGCGGGCCGCCTCGGCGAACGCGGCGGCGTCGAACGGCTGCCAGTCCACGGGGTTGTCCGCGTGCTGGCGCAGATAGGCGGAGGACTGTCCGGTCAATCGGTTGGCCACGGGAGCTCCTCGGATCTCGGGTCCTGCACACGGGCCCGCGGGCGGGCCCCGGTCTCAGCCGCGCCGGTCGGGGCCCTCCGGCTCCTCGGCCGGCGCCACCGGGTCTCCCCCGGCGCCCCGGGCCCCGGCGCTCCCGGCGCCGTCGTCCCGGGCGTCCCCGGCAGTCCGGGTGTCGTCCGCCCCGGCGTAGCCGCCCACCCGCTCCTCGGCGGCCCGGCGCTCGGCGTACTCCGCACGGTAGCGCAGGCGGCGGTTGCGGCGGTTGAAGTCCCGCACCAGGAAGATGACGGCCACGGCCAGGAGCAGCGTCATGAGGAAGCCCAGCACGCCGGGGGTCACCTGGCTCGGGTCCAGGCCGGGGCGCAGGGTGCCCTCGTCGATCGGGTTGGGCGCCATCGCGGGCAGCAGGGCGAGCGCGTTCAGCACGGTGCTCATCGCGGCGCTCAGCCCACGATCCCGGCGAACAGGTCGTGCTCCGGCAGCTCGGTGGGCACCCGGGACTCGGCGAGCACGTAGTCCTCCCACGGCCAGACCTCGGACTGCAGCTCGGCGGAGACGGCGAAGAACATCCCGTCCGGCGCCACCTGGGTGCGGTGGCTGCGCAGCGCCTCGTCCCGCAGCGGGAACGTGTCCGGGCACCGCACCTTGGTGGTGGTCTCGTGCCGGGGGGCCGGCGGGCGGTGGCCCTCGGGGTCGCTCTCCTGCAGCATCGCGATCCGGGCCGCGTACGGGGACTGCAGGCCGCGCTCCTCGAGGGCCTCGTGCAGGGCCACGAAGCGCTCCAGGTTGAACGCCCGGTCGTAGTAGAGCTTCTGCGGGGTCCACGGCTCGCCGAGACCCGGGTACCGCTCCGGGTCCCCGGCCGCGCGGAACGCCTCGACGGAGACGTTGTGCGTCTGGATGTGGTCCGGGTGCGGGTAGCCGCCGTTCTCGTCGTAGGTGAGGATCACGTGCGGCCGGAACCGGCGCACGAGCCGGACCAGGGGCGCGGCGGCGCGCTCGAGCGGCTGCAGCGCGAAGCAGCCCGGCGGCAGCGGCGGCAGCGGGTCCCCCTCGGGCAGGCCGGAGTCCATGAAGCCGAGCCAGCGGTGGCGGACGTCCAGCGCGGCGGCCGCGTGCGCCATCTCGTGCCGGCGCAGGCCGGTCAGGTCCCGCTCGGCGTGCGGGTGGCCCTCCATCTCGGCGTTGAGGATCGACCCCCGCTCCCCACCGGTGCACGTGGCCACCATGACCTCGACCCCCTGCCGGACGTAGTGGGCCATGGTCGCGGCGCCCTTGCTCGACTCGTCGTCGGGGTGGGCGTGGACGGCCAGCAGGCGCATCTCTGACAGGGAGGTCACTCGGGGAATCCTCTCGGGAACGGTCGGGGGAACGGGGTGCGGCCGGTGCGGGCACGGGCCGCCGCCCATTTTACGCGTTCGCCGGGCGGGCCCGCGCCCGGGATGCTCCCAGGCGTCTCGGCTACAGTGGCCGGGCGGCGGCCGGCTCCGGCCGCCGCCGCTTCCGCCCCCGAGACCCGAGGCCGCCGTGTCCACCGACTCCTCAGACCTGCTCTCCGACCGCTACGGAGCCCCCCGCCGCGAGCGCCGCATCGGGCCGCGCGGCTGGATCGGGCTCGCGGCGGCGGCCACCGTGCTGACGGCCGTGTTCGTCGTCTGGGTGGTGACGGCCCGGCAGGGCGCCCCCACGTTCAAGGACATCGGCTTCGAGGTGGTCTCGGAGGCCCGGGCCACGGCCGACTTCGAGCTCACCAAGCGCCCCGAGGACGTGGTGACGTGCGCGGTGCAGGCGCTCAACCAGGAGTACGCCGTGGTGGGCTGGGCCGAGGTGACCGTCGGGGCCGTGCCCGCGGAGCGGCTGAGCGAGGGCGGGACGAGCTCCCACCGGGCGGCGGTGCGCACCACGAACCTGGCGACCACCGCGGTCGTGGACTCCTGCTGGGTCGAGGAGTGAGCCGCGCGGCGCCCGTGTGTCGCCGCCGACACCGTTCTTTGGGCTTGTCCGCCCGCCCCGCCTAGACTGGGGACCAGGACTCCCCGTCCCCGGCAGCCGGACACCGTCCGAACGGACGACCTGCACCGGGGCGGGGTCTTTGCGTAGCGGGCCCCTGCACCACCGGCGGCCCGCACCGCCGTCCCGGTCCGCCGCGGACCCGCCCGGACCCCCGGGCGGGCAGCCGCGGCCCGACCGACCGTCCACCGAGGAGAGAATGTGACCACCACGAACAAGACCGGCGCCTGGCTCACCCAGGAGGCCTACGACCGCCTGAAGAAGGAGCTCGACCACATCTCCGGCCCGTACCGGCAGGAGATCGTGGAGCGCATCGACCAGGCCCGCTCGGAGGGCGACCTCAAGGAGAACGGCGGCTACCACGCCGCCCGCGAGGAGCAGAGCAAGAACGAGGGGCGCATCGTCCACCTCAAGAACCTGCTCGAGAACGCCCAGGTCGGCGAGGCCCCGGCGGACGACGGCGTGGTCGAGGCCGGCATGGTCGTCACCGCCGAGATCGCCGGCGAGGCGATGACCTTCCTCATCGGCTCCCGCGAGGTGGCCGAGGACCTGGCCGCCGGCAGCGACCTCGAGGTCTTCTCCGAGAAGTCCCCCATGGGCTCCGCGATCTCCGGCCACCGGGTCGGCGACGAGCTGTCCTACACCGCGCCCAACGGCAAGGACATCCCGGTCAAGATCCTGGACGCCAAGCCGTTCAAGGGCTGAGGCCGCGGTGACGACCCACTGGCTGCGCAGTCCCGGCCCCGGCACCAAGGTCCTGCTGGTCCTGACGGTGGTGCTCGGGGCCGTGGCCGTCGTGCTGCACTTCGCCGGCCAGGGCGACCCGGCCGCGAGCGAGCCCGGCAGCCTGCGCAACGTCGTCGTCTTCGCGACGTTCGTCAGCGCGTTCGCCACCTACCTCACCGGCCGGCGCCGCTCCTGACACCGCGCCCGCCCACAGCGGCGCCGGTCCCCGCGGGGACCGGCGCCGTCGTCGTCCGTGGCCCGGGACCGGACCCCGCGCACGGTCAGTGCACGACGACGGGGTGGTAGCCCTCCGCCTCGAGCGCCCGGAGGACCTGGCGGCAGTGCTCGTGGCCCTTGGTCTCCATGTCGATGGTGATGGACACGTCCCCCAGGCTGAGCGAGCCGCCGATCCGGGTGTGGTCCACGCCGGTGACGTTGGCGTCCTGGACCGCGATGAGCTGGGAGATGCGCGCGAGCTCGCCCGGGCGGTCGGTGAGCATCATCTTGATGGTCATGTACCGGCCGGCCGCCGAGAGGCCCCGCTGGATGACCTTGAGCATGAGCATGGGGTCCACGTTGCCGCCCGAGAGCACCACCACCGTGTTCCCGAGGTCCGGGTACGCGCTCTGCAGGCGGCCGTCCAGCAGGGCCGCGACGCCGACGGCGCCGGCCGGCTCCACCACGAGCTTGTTGCGCTCGAGCAGGAAGATCAGCGCCCGGGCGAGGGAGTCCTCGGAGACCGTCACGACGTCGTCGGTGAGCTCCTTGATGATGCTGAACGGCAGCTGCCCCGGCTTGCCCACGGCGATGCCGTCCGCGATGGTCGAGACCCGGTCCAGGGTCACGAGCGCGTCCCCCGCGAGGGAGGGCGGATAGGCGGCCGCGTTCTCGGCCTGCACGCCGATCAGCCGGATGGGCCGGCCCAGCTGCTCGGCCCGGGCCTTGACCGCCACCGCCACGCCGGCGAGCAGCCCCCCGCCGCCCACCCCGGTGATGACGGTGTCGACCTCGGGCACCTGCTCGAGCACCTCGAGGCCGAGCGTGCCCTGTCCGGCCACGATGTCCGCGTGGTCGAAGGGGTGGACGAACACCGCTCCGGTGGCGGTGGCGTGGCGCTGGGCCTCGGCGAGCGCCTCGTCCACGGTGGTGCCGTGCAGGATCACCTCGGCCCCGTGGTCCTGGGTCGCGGCGATCTTGGGCAGGGCCGCGCCCAGGGGCATGTAGATGCGCGCGGTGATGCCGAGCTTGGCCGCGGCGAGGGCCACTCCCTGGGCGTGGTTGCCGGCGGAGGCCGCCACGACGCCCCGGGCCTTCTCCTCGTCGGTGAGCTTGGCCATCCGCACGTAGGCGCCGCGGACCTTGAAGGAGCCGGCGCGCTGGAGGTTCTCGGCCTTGAGGTTGACCTCGGAGCCGATCAGCCGGGACAGCGCCCGGGAGTGGGCCACCGGGGTCCGGTCGATCACGCCCTCGAGGAGCGCGGCGGCGTCCTGGATGTCGGCGAGGCGGACGGGCAGTTCGGCCAGGCTCACGGTGCGTCTTCTTTCCCGGTCGGGGCGTGGGGCGGGACCGCGGCGGGCCGCTGGGCCCGCCCACGGTGAGCGCCCGCCGGCGGCGGGCGCGGTCCTCATCCTAGTCGCTGCCCGGTGGCCGCTCGGGCGCGGCCGGAGGCCCCCCACCGGCACCGTTGCGGCCGGCCCCGCGGCCGGGGCGCCGGCCGGCTCCCGCCGCGGCCCGGGCGCGGTCGTCCCGGCGGCCGCGCTTGAGGGCGGCCTGCAGCCGTTCCTTGGCGCGGGTCCGGCGGAAGCGCTGGAGCTGGGCCATGACCTGGTCGCGGGTGAGGTCGTTGCGGCGCGCGTGCTTCTTGATCTCCCACGGGAAGTAGTACGGCTCCCACGGGATCTCGTCGTCCGCGCGCCACGCGCCGTTCACGAGGTAGCGCACCACCGTGTTGAGGAAGGCCATCAGCGGCACGGCGAAGAGCGCCCCGGTGATGCCGAAGAGGATGGTGCCGGACGCCACGGCCAGGAACACCGCGAGGGGGTGCAGGGAGACAGCCCGCCCCATCACGAGCGGCTGCAGGACGTTGGACTCGATCTGCTGCACCAGGAGCACCACGGCGAGCATGGCCAGGGCGGTGCCGAAGCCGTCGGCCACGAGGGCGACGAGCACCGCCACGATCCCCGTGACCACGGCGCCCACGATCGGGATGAAGGAGCCCAGGAACACCAGGATGCCGATGGGCAGCGCGAGCGGGACGCCGAGCAGGGCCGCGCCGAGCCCGATGCCCACCGCGTCCACGAAGGCCACGAAGCCCTGGACCCGCGCGTACTGCACGAGCGAGGTCCAGCCCCGGCGGCCGGCGCCGTTGACGGCCCGCCGTGCGCTGACCGGGAACAGCCGGACCAGGAAGAGCCAGATCCGCTCCCCGTCCATCAGGAAGAACAGCAGGGTGAAGAGCATGATGATGATGCCGGTCAGCACGTTGCCCGCCGTCGAGCCGAAGGACATGGCCCCCGAGAGGATGGCCTCGCTGTTGTCCTGGATCGTGGTGCCGAGATCGTCGATCCAGTCGTTCACGCTGTCCGCGCTGAGGTTCAGGGGCCCGTCCTCGAGCCAGCCCAGGAGCTGCTGCGTGCCGACCACCACGTTCTCGGACAGCTGCGCGAAGCCGAGCACGATCTGCCGGCCGGCGAGCACCAGCAGGCCCGTCACGAGCCCGATGAGCAGGAGCACCGCGAGGCCCGAGGCCAGGCCCGCCGGCACGTGCCGCCCCCGCAGCCACTTCACCAGCGGGAACAGGAGCCCGGCGAGCAGGCCCGCGATGAGCACGGGGATGATGACCACCGTGATCGTGGAGAGCATGTAGCCGAGCAGCCCCACGGCCGCGAGGATGATGATGAGCCGCCACGACCACGCCGCGGCGACCCGCACGGAGACCGCGACCCCTCCCGCGGCGTTGCCGTGCAACGGGGGGAGCTCGTTGCTCGGCCCGGGCAGCGGAGGCCGCTCGGCGTCGTGCGAAGTCGAAGGCATGAAGACATCTTGGCACGCCCGTGCGACCGGCCGGCGACGCCCGGCCGGGGCCCGGGACGCCGCTCCCGCCCGCGGCGCGCGCACGGTGGAAGACTGGCGGCATGTCACGCACGTTCCTCCGCGTCCTCGCCCAGCGCCGGCCGGCGCCCGCCCTGACCCCGGACGCCCCTCCCCGGGAGGAGCTGGAGGCCGTGCTCCGCGCCGCCGCAGGCACTGCGGCCGCCGAGCCGGGACTGAGCTGGCGGGTGGCCGTGACCACCCGCCGCTCCGCCCCGGAGCTCGCGGCGGCACTGGCGGGGATGACCCGGGTGCCCAACATGTCGGCGCCGTTCCCGCGGCTCAAGAGCAAGCAGCTGCGCCGGCTCGCGGCGTTCCGGGGCGCCCTGAAGTGGGCGAGCACGGGCGGGATGGGCTGCGCCCTCGTCTTCAGTCCCGACGACGCCCTGGGCCTCTCCCGCAAGGAGCAGCTCAACGCGGCGCACGGGGCCCGCCCGCTGCTCGAGGCCGCGTTCTGGGCGGCCGGCTGGGGCACCGTGTGGGCCGAGCGCGACGGCGCGCGCGAGGACGCGGTCCGCGCCTTCTACGGGCTGGCCGCGGAGGAAAAGCTCCTCGGCTGGCTGTTCGTGGGCCGCCCGCCCCGGGGCGTGGCGGCCGAGCACGCGGCCACCCGGCCCACCCCCGGGCCCCGGATCTCCTACCACTGACGCCCGTCCTGCGCCCGCGCGCCGGGGCACGACGACGGCCCGGCACCCGCGGTGGGCGGGTGCCGGGCCGTCGTGGGCCGCGCTGGGCCGGAGCGGGAGGACCTAGTTCGAGGTCATCTCCCGGATGATCGCCAGGATGCGCAGGATCTCGATGTAGAGCCACACGAGCGTGACCGTGAGGCCGAAGGCCGCGGACCAGGCCATCTTCTCCGGGACGCCGACCTCGACGCCGCGCTTGATGTTCTCGAAGTCGAGCACGAAGCTGTACGCGGCCAGCAGGATGGCGATCGCGCCGATGGCCAGGCCCAGCCAGGGGCCGAGGGGGCTGTCGGTGCGGATGTTGAAGCCGAACAGCAGGACCGCGCCCAGGTTGACGAGGGCGAACACGAAGTAGGCCATGAGCGCGACCATGAAGATCTTGGTCGCCCTCGCGGAGGCCCGCAGCTTGCCCGAGCGGAAGAGCACGAGCACGGAGCCGAACACCGCGAGGGTGCCGATCACGGCCTGGACGGCGATGCCCGGGTACATGGCCTCGAACATCTGCGAGATGCCGCCGAGGAACATGCCCTCGAACAGGCCGTAGGCCAGGATCAGGGCCGGCGAGGGCTGGCGCTTGAACGCGTTGACCAGGCCCAGGACGAGACCGATCAGGGCACCGGGGATGGTGAGGATCGGCATGATCCAGCCGGCGAGCGCGCCGACGACCACGGCGCCGAGCACCGTGGCGGTGCGCATGATGACGTCGTCGTAGGTCATCCGGCCGGTCTGGTTCGTCCCGGCGGCCGGGGCGTTGTACATCGAGTCGAGGCGCTCGGCCGAGTACGGGACACCCTGCTGCGGCCGGCCGTAGCCGCCCTGCTGGTAGCCCGTCTGCCCGTAGCCGGGCTGCTGCTGGTAGGGGGTTCCGTAGGAGTTCTGTCCGTACTGGTTCCCGGAGGGCTGGGCGCTGCCTGCGCCCGGCTTCGAGAAATCGCGGAGAAGCGGGTTACCGCCGGCCATTGAGGGGTCCTTCCGTGGCACTGATGTGCGAGATGTGCCTCCAGGGTAGCAACGGGAACCGCACGGAAGCAGAAGAACTGCTGTGCTTAAGCCGAGGGCGTGCATGCGGCCCGGGCCGCGGCCCCAGGAGAGCGGACAGACAGTTCTTTGCTGGTGCACACATGCTGGGAGGAACGACCGTCGTCCCGCTCCGGAGGCCCGTCATGCCCGAGTCCGCCGCCCACTGGGTGCCGCTGGCCGCGATCCCGGTCCTGCTCGCCGTGGGGTCCCTCGCCGTCCTGCACTGGAGCCGCTACCTCGGCGCCATCGGCCGGCTGCGCCGCGCGCAGGCCTCCCCGGGCACTTCCCCGGGCACTTCCCCGGGCGCCGCCCCCGCCCCGCACACCGCCGCGTGGCTCGAGCTCCGCAGCGCCGAGCACTACCGCCGGGCCTACCGCCTCACCTGGGCGGTGGCCGGGGTGCTCGCCGTGGGCCTGGGCGCCGCCGTGCTCGCGGACTGAACCGGGCGCTCACCGGTGGTCCAGCTGCCCGGAGCCGTCCTCCTCTACGGCTGCCTCCTCGTCGCCGGGTCCGGCGCCACGGCCCTGTGGAGCCTGGTCCAGGCCGCGCTCGACCTCGCGCCGGCCGCGCGCCGCCGCTCCCCCGCCGTCCGCGCCACGGCCCGCGCCGCCGCCCGGAGCCACCTGGGCCGCGCCACGTCCGCGGCCGCCGTGGCCCTGCTGACCGCCGGTGTCCCGTCGCTGCTGCAGCACCTCCGGTGGCTCGCCGTGCTGGTGGGAGTCGCCTGACCCGGTCCGCCCGGGCCGCCCCACCGACCCCGGAGCGTCACACTTCGTGATGAAGCCGTGATCTTGACTTAGATCTATTCGCATTGATTTGCATGTGAGAACCTGTTCCGGGATCCCCCCACCCCCCAGGAGTTCGCCCATGCAACGATCCATGCTCGCCCCCACCCTGTCCGCTCTCACCCTGGCCCTCGTGCTGGCTCCCCTCACGCCCGCGACGGCCTCCCCCGCCGAGAACGCCACGACCCTGCGCCCCCAGCAGCTCAGCGGCGAGGCCCCTCCGGAGATCACCGACCGGATGATCGTCAAGTACCGCACCCCCGTGAGCGAGGCCGAGTCGGAACGGGCCGTCGAGGACGCCGCCGCCGAGGCCGACGTCCCGGAGGCCGAGGAGACCACCGAGGTCCGCACCACCGGCGACGGCGCGGCCGTCGTCGAGCTGGCCGGCGAGGTCTCGACCGACCAGGCCGAGAAACTGGCCGACGAGCTCACCAAGGACCCGGCCGTGGCCTACGCCGAGCCCGACCGCCTCGTCTCCACCGCCCGGATCCCCGGCACGGACGAGGCGGAGCCGGAGGGCATGGGCTCCGTCGCCGCGACCGCCACCGACCCGGGCGTCCCGTCCCTGTGGGCCCTCACCAACCTGCGGGCCTTCGAGGCGTGGGACACCGCCACCGGCAAGGGCGTCACGGTCGGGGTCGTCGACACCGGCTTCGCCAACCACCCGGACCTGGACTCCCAGACCATCGGCGGCTACGACTTCGTCTCCACCGCCGCCCTCGGCAACGACGGCAACGGCCGGGACACCGACGCCCGCGACCCGGGCACCTACTCCACGGCCGGGCAGTGCTACAGCGGCTCCGCGGCCACCAACTCCATCTGGCACGGCACGCACGTGGCCGGGACCGTGGCCGCCAAGCGCGACAGCTACGGCACCGTCGGTGTCGCCCCCGACGCGACCCTGCTCAACGCCCGCGCCCTGGGCGCGTGCGGCTTCGGCTACGTCTCCGACATGGCCGACGCCGTGCGGTGGCTGGCCGGGGACCCCGTGGCCGGGGCCCCCGCCCCGCGCAAGCGCGCCGACGTGATCAACATGTCCCTGTCCATGGGCGGGGCGTGCTCGCCGACCCTCCAGAACGCCATCAACACGGCCTGGTTCCGGAACATCCCCGTGGCCGTGGCCGCGGGCAACAGCGGCCGCCCGGCGATCGAGTACGCCCCGGGCAACTGCTACAACGTGATCACGGTCGGCGCCATCGGCTCCGACCGGGTCCGGGCCAGCTACTCCAACCACGGCAGCGCCGTGGACATCTACGCCCCGGGCCACCACATCCTCTCCGCGGGCAACACCGGCAGGACCACGCCGGTGGCGCCCAACAGCCGCTTCGACTACGGCACCTCGATGGCCACCCCGCACGTGGCCGGCACCCTGGCCCTGCTCAAGCAGAAGAACCCGACGCTGGACTCCGACCAGTACAAGCAGCTGATCCTGGACTCCGGGGACGTCTGGTCCACCCTGCCCGGGGGCAAGACGCTGAACACCCACGACGCCCTCTGGATCACGAAGCCCGCCGAGACCGCGGCACCGGCCGCGCCGACGCCGACCTACACCACCAAGGGTGCGATCGGCTCGCTGTACCAGCGGATCAAGAGCGAGACGGGGGCGCCGACCTCGCACGAGCAGCCCATCGCCGGCGGGGTCCGCCAGACCTTCAGCAAGGGCACGATCTACTGGACCTCGGCCACCGGCGCCCACTGGGTGCGCGGCGGGGTCGAGTCCGCGTACAAGCGCAACGGCACCGCCGCCGGCGTCCTGCGCTTCCCGCGCTCCGACGAGAGGTCCAACGGCATCGGCGGGGCCTACCAGCTGTTCCAGAACGGCCGGATCCTCTGGTCCTCCCGCAGCGGGTCCCACGCCCTGACCGGCGACATCGACCGGACCTACGCCGCGGCGGGCAGCGAGAAGGGCGCTCTCGGGTACCCCACCGCGGACCGCCGGGGCAACGGCATCGGCGGGTACTACCAGACCTTCCAGAACGGGCGGATCCTGTGGAGCTCCGCCCACGGGGCGCACGCGGTCACCGGCGCCACCAGCGCCGCCTACTTCCGGGCCGGCAGCGAGCAGGGCTCGCTGGGCTATCCCACGGCCGCGGCCGTCTCCGACGGCCGGGGAGGCACCTCCCAGTCCTTCCAGCGGGGCAGGATCGTCTGGAGCGCCACCGCCGGGGCGCACCCCCTCAAGGGTTCGATCGGCGGCCGGCACGACCGCTCCGGCGGCACCGCCGGCCCCCTGGGCCACCCGACGTCCGACGAGGCGCCCACCGGCACGGGCGGGGTCTACCAGGTGTTCCAGAACGGCCGGATCTACTGGAGCCCCAGCACCTACGCACAGGAGATCAAGGGCTCGATCGGCCGGTCCTACCTCGCGCTCGGCGGCACGAAGAGCCGCCTGGGCTTCCCCCGGACGGGGGAGATCACCCGCGCCGACCGGTCCGTGGTGCAGTACTTCCAGGGCGGCTCCATCACCTGGAGCCCCGGCGGAAAGATCCGGATCGACTACCGCTGATCCGGCACCGTTCCCGCAGCGGCCCCGCTCCGTCCTCGGAGCGGGGCCGCTGCGCGTCCGGGTGCGGGGTGACCGTGGGGAGGTGTCTTCTTCCGCAGTCGTTCCGGACGCCGACGGCGGACCGGGCCGACCCCGCGCGCCACGGGACCGCCGCGGAGGGCAGTAGAGTCGCCCCATGGGTGATGTGCCGTACGAGCTGATGGATGCCACGCAAGCCGCCGACGCGCTCGACGCCTACCTCGCCGAACGCGACCCGGCGCTCCAGCACCTGCGCGCAGCGCTGGCCGGACACGGCATGGACCCGTCCGAGATGCTCGACGGCTCCGTCTACTCCGTCTCCCCGCTGTGGGCCTGGATCTCCGCCCGGGCCGTCGAGCTCGGCACGGCCGCCCACTCCCTGACCGAGGATCCGACCCGGCCCGACTGGCCGTCCTGGGCCCGGCACGGCCGGCTCGTGGACCCGCACCCACCGGCCGCCACGATCGCCCTCGTCGACGGCTTCGTCTCCTACCTCGGCCAGGTCCTCGCCACCGCCGTGCCGCAGGCGACCTGGCAGGTCGGCGAGCACATCATGGCCGACCACCCGCTGCTGAACTATCCGGTGCTCGGCACCGACCACCACCACCTCTTCCTGCCCGGCCTGCCGCTCTACAGCGCCTATCAGTCCGCCCACGGACGGCCGGCCATGAGCGGGACCGAGATGCTGGCCCACACCCGCCGCACCATCGACGCCCTCCAGGGGGACGGCCCGGAGGCGGCGGCTCTGCAGGAGCCGCTGGTGACCGTGGTCGCCGAGCTGGACTGCTTCGACGTCGGGCTGCGCGAGGACATCCCCGCCCAGCACCCGGGCCTGGTGGAGCACCTGATCGCCGAGCTGTGCGACCGCGACGGCGTCACCTCCGTCCACCGCTACGGGCCCGCCGCCCTGGTCGTCGACGTCCCGGACTGGGACGAGCTGCGGGTGAAGATGTGGTGCACCCTGTGGCTGCAGCGCCACCTGCCCCGGTAGCCCCGCCCAGGGACCGGCACCGGGGCCGGTCCCGTCCTGTTCGCCGGGACACAGCCACCGGTCCCGTGCTCGCGGACGTGGACCGCCGCTCCGCCCGGCTCACGCCTCCGGGTCCGGTGCACGCCGACGGCGTGGCCGGGCGCCGGCCAGCACGACGATGCCCAGCGCCGCGGCGCCCCAGCCCAGGCAGAGGCCGGCCTGAGCCCGGGTGACGTAGTCGTAGGCGGCCACCATCCAGTCCAGGGCCGCCTCGAGGATCTCGTCGGCGACGAAGGTCCACAGGAACCACGCGGCGACCCACCACAGCCACGTCCGGGCCTTCTTCGGCGCCGTGGTATCTCCGGCCTCCGGTTCCGCGGGCATCGGCTCCCCCGTCCGCCTCGTCGTGGACCCCAGCGTAGCGACGGGGACCGCGTCGTGTCCGTCCGCACACATGGGTCTTCCGACCGTGGTGCCCGTGTCCCTCTCCGCCCGCCCCTTCCCGCCCCCTCGCATCCTGGCAGGCCGGCCACCGCGTCGTCGCTCCCCTCATGTGCACCTGCCACTCCCCGTCGGCCCGCCGGTAGCGTCGGCGCTATGGACCAGCCCGCCCAGCGCACCGACGAGGTGCCCGTACCGCGGGCCGGACAGGTGCTGGTGCGAACGCTGCCTGCCGCGCTCATGCTGACCCTCGGTATTCCAGGACTGGCCCTGTGGGGCCTGGATGAGCGGGGCAACGCACGATCCGACTGGTTCTTGTTCCTGCCCGGACTGCTCGTTCCAGCCGCGCTCCTTCTCCACCGACTCACGAAGGCGCCCCGGCCCGATCTGTCACCGACCACCGAGCTGGACACGTTGAAGTGGGACCTGGCGATCGCGGCTGAGAGCGGTGAACTTCCACCGCGATCTCCAGCCCAGGCAGCCGCGGCCCTGGCCTGCTGGCAGTTCGAGAAGTCCGTGCTGCTCGGCGCCGCTGCTGTTGGCGTGACCGTCACCTGGGCGACTCGTGCGGTGTGGCTGTGGTTGGTGCTCGCGGCCCTCTGCGCTGCGGCCACCGTGGTCGCGGGCCGCCAAGCCCGCCACGGCTGGGCCTACCTGCAAGCTGTGCACTCCACAGGCCGGCCGACGCCATCCGGTGGCATCAGTGCCATGCGACAAGCAACCCAAAAGACCACAGAAGTGCCCGTGCCGACCGCGGGTCAGGCCCTGGTGCGCGCACTCCCCGAGGCAGCGGTGATGATCATCGGGCTGCCACTGGTCGTCCGGTTCGTGCTGGACGAGAACGGCGAGACACGCACGCCCTGGTGGCCGGTGCCGCTGCTCGCACTGGTCGGTCTGGTCATGCTCGTCGACCGTTGGGCCCGGGCTCCTCGCCCTCGGTTCGACCAGCGGGTCGGCGAGGCGCAGTGGAAGTCGGCGTTCGCGGCGGCCGCGAACACCGGGTCGCTGCCCGAGCACCCCGAGGTGCGGGCTGCGGTCGGTGTCGTCGCCTGCCAGAACATCGAAGGAGTGGTGGTCGGCATCGCCATGGTTGTGTCTGTCGCCCTCAGCGCACTGGCCGCCCCTGGCTTCCCGTGGCTGGGTGCACTGGGCGCCCTCGTGGTCCTCACCGGGATCAACGCCTTACGCGTCCGCCGCTCCTGGGTCTACCTGCGCGCCCTGCACTCCGCCGGCCGCACCGGCTGACGATCCGTCGGGCTGAACTGGGCCAGGACTAGTCGTCGGGCACGTAGACCGGCAGCACTGCGTCGTCGGCGACCTCCAGCTGCACCCGGTAGGCCAGCACCTCGTGCTCCCTCGTGCACCCCGGCAACTGCGTCCCGGCGCCGGGAACGGCGTCGAGCTCCACGGCCACTTCGCTGCCGGGTCGGATGATCATCTCGCCGGGGTTCGCACCCTCGTCGAAGGCGTAGTGCAGGGCCTGGGCGGAGCGCACGACGCCGGTGACCGGCAGGTGCGGTACGTGCTCGGGCGTCTGGTCGTGGTGCTCCGCCCAGTACCCAGGCACCGGCCGGCCGCTGTCCTCGCCCGGGTCGCGGGCCACCAGCTTCCAGGTGACGGTCGAGCCGATCCGGAACGGCTCACCGCAGCACTGCTGCTCCCACTCGCGCAGCTCCACTTCGATCACCATGGCGTGAACCTAGCAGGGCCGCGCCAGGCAACGCTTGCCCTGTCCGCTACCGACACCTCTGGGTGATGCCCCATCGATATGTCCGTGCGCTCGGGGCATGGGCAACGCGACCCCGAGCCGTCGTTCCGTCGCGCGGGAGCGGCCGACGTGCCAGGACAAAACACGTCAAGCCGGAACTCGCGTGGGCCGGTATCGCTGGGCGACCGCCCCCGACCGGAACTCATGGCGGTCCACGAGCTCGAGCTGGATGCGCTCGCGCAGACCGGCGAGCAACGTCGGCCCGTGTCCGGCAAGGACCGGCTGCACCACGAACTCGTACTCGTCGATCAGTCCCAGATCCGCCAACGCCGTCGGGAGCGTCACGCCACCCACCCACAGGCCCTCGCCTGACTCCTGCTTGAGCCGCTCGACCGCTGGCCCCACGTCGCCTCGCACCAGCTCGGCGTTCCAATCGACCTCGCTCAGCGTGCTCGACACGACGTACTTCTTCACCTGGTCGATGGCCTCGGCGAACGGGATCTCCCACTCATCCATCCAGTCCGGCCACGTGCCCGTGACCGGCTTCCGCCACGCCGACTCCATCATCTCGTAGGTCACCCGGCCGAACAGCAGGGCATCGGCTCGCTCCATCTCAGCGGTCCAGTAGCGCATCGACTCCTCGTCCGGGGGAAGCCCGGCCTCGTGATGGCAGCAGCCGTCGAGCGTGACGTTGATCGAGTATCGAAGTGGTCTCATTCCGTTGTTCTCCTCTGCTGTGGCGCCGGCACGGTTGTCTCAGCGTTCGGCCCGCTCCTCGAGCTGCAGGCTGAGCGATCTCAGCACCAGCCGGTTGAACGCGACGGCTCCGACCGCGACAACGAGCAACCGCCACAGGAGGATCGGCTCCTGCGGCACCGATGCGAGAGCCACTGGCATCACCGCGAAGATCACGGCGGCGATCGGGATGCGGATGCGCCACGGCATGAACCGGGTGAACTCCGGTGTCCCCCGCTCCGCTCGATCGGTCATGCCTCATGATCGCCGACCACGCCGGCCGGGGGTAGACCCGGCGCCCGGCAGGGCGGGTGTCCCCCCGTTGGTGTTCGAGCACGAAGTGCTCCCTGCGCGGCGGGCAGACGTCGGCCAACCCGAGTTGGGCACTCGGTCCAGCTTCCAACTGCCGCGGAATACCGCGGTTGTAGCGTGCCCCCAGTCAGACTCGAACTGACACTGCGCGGATTTTAAGTCCGCTGCCTCTGCCGATTGGGCTATGGGGGCCGGGGCCGGCCACGTCACCGGGCCGCCGCCCCACCCTATCGTTTCCTCCCTGTCACCTCACCGGTCCGGGCCCGCGCCGGCGGGAAATCCCGTCTCGTCGACCGGGCCCCGGATCCAGTAGTCTGGCACCGTGGTCGAGCAGCCGGCCGCGACGTCCTCGTACCCGCAGGAGGCTGCCCCCGTGCACCACCCCCTCCCCTCGTTCCACCGGTTCCCCCCTGACGACGGGCACCGCCCGGCGCCCGCCCCGGCCCGGTCCATCCCGGCACTCCGCGGGACCACAGCAGCATGAGCGAGGTCGTGGCCCCGCCCACCGGCAGGACCTATCTGATGCCCGACGACGCGTTCCCGGCCGATCTCACCGAGCTGTCCCTCGCCGAGCTGCACGTCCTGCACAGCAGGGTCGGCCGCCAGCTCGACCGGGAGTACCTCGGTGACGCGGCCGGAGCACATCCGGTCACCCTCGAGCGTCACCAGGAGCTGACCGTGGAGCTCGACGCCCGCGAGATCGCCCACCCCGAGCGCACCGTCTGACGGACGAGGGAGCCGGCCGGGGACGACGGTGCGGAGGGTGAGCGCCCGGACGGGCGCGCTCCGGCCGCTGACGCTCTCCGCTCCGAACTGCAAATCATGCAAAGCACTGGTCAGCGGGCGAGCGGCGGCCTAGCCTGGGAACGGGTCGAGCAGCCGGCCGCACCGTTCCCGGTCGAGAGGTTGCCCTCATGAACCCCCAGCTCGCTCCGTCCCCGCCCCTGCCGCCGGTGGCGCCCTCGGCGCCCGACACGTTCCTGTCCCCCGCGGACCCGTTCCCCTCCGCCCTCGCGGAGCTGGATCTCACCGAGCTGCAGGTGCTGCACAGCCGTGTCTGCCGCCGGCTCGAGCAGGAGTACCTCACCGATCCGGACGGTCCCCATCCCGTGACGCAGGACCGCTGCCAGGAGCTGGTGGCCGAGCTCGACACCCGTCAGCAGTTCCTCGCCCCGCCGGTCCGTCTCACCGAGGTGCCGTCCGGATCGGAGCCGGCGCCCGGGGAGGAGCCTGCACCCGAGGAGATGACAGAGCGCTCGGGCGGGCCCTCGCCGGCACCGGAGTCGGCACCCTCGATCGTGCTTGTTCCCGGGAGCGAGCCGCCGGCCCGGGAGGCCGTCGGGACCGGCGAGGTGCTGCACGACCTGGGCGAGCTGCGCCCCGGGGACCGGATCGAGGTGTGGCAACAGGGCCTGCTGCACTGCCGGGGCACCGTGGAGGAGGTCTGCCCGGCCCTGGGCGTGGCCTGGATGCGCGAGGCCGGGGACGGCTACCGGCGGATGGTCCACGCCCACGACAGCGAGCTGCGCCGGATCCCCTCCACCTGAGGCCGACCGCCGGCCGGGCCAGGACCTCCGGTCGGCCGGCCCGGAGCACCGCGCCCGGAAACGGCTCGACCCCGCCTCGGCACACGGCCGGGACGGGGTCGAGCAGGGCACGGATCGGGTCAGAGGTTGGCCTTGCGGGGGGCCGGGGCCTTGCCGGCCGCGACCTGGAACCGCGTGCGCGGATCCCGCTCGTGGCGCAGCGTGGTGGTGTCCCGGCCGAACACGAAGTTCAGGGCCCACTCGGTGAAGACGCGGGCCTTGCGGTCCACGGTGGGGATCGCGTAGCCGTGGTAGAGCCGGTGCATGGCCCAGGCGGCGACGCCGGAGAACTCGAGGCCCTTCTCGGGCAGCCCGGGGAGGTTCTTGATGCTGGCCACCCCCTTGTAGAGCCCGAGCCCGGCGACCGCGCCGAGGTTCTCGTGGTAGTAGTCCTCGAGCGGCTTGCCCGCGCGGGCGGCCAGGATGTTCTTGACCATCGTGTGCGCCTGGCGCACCGCGTGCTGGGCGTTGGGGACGCAGAACCCGCCGACTCCCCCGCCGGTCAGGTCCGGCACCGCGGCGACGTCGCCGGCGGCCCACGCGCCCTCGAGGGGCCCGTCGTCGCCGGTGATCCGCAGGTCGGCCCCGGCCCGGACCCGGCCGCGATCGTCGAGCGGGAAGTCCGTGGACTTGACGAGCGGGTTGGCCTGCACGCCGGCGGTCCAGATCAGCGTGTCGGTGCCGAACTCGCCGGCCGGGGACTTGTCCTCCATGTTGACGAGCTTCAGGTGCTTGTCCACCGCGGAGTCGAGGGACGTGTTGAGCAGCACCTCGATGCCGCGGCTGCGCAGGTGCGCCACGACCTTCTCCGCACGCTCCTCGGAGACCTCGGGCATGATCCGGCCCATGGCCTCGATGAGCACGAAGCGCAGGTCGGAGACCTGGAGCCGCTCGTTGCGCTCGACCGCGCTGCGGGCCATGTCCTCGATCTCGGCGATGGTCTCGGTGCCGGCGTAGCCGCCGCCGACCACCACGAAGGTCAGCGCCCGGCGCTTGGCCTCCTCGTCGGTGGTGAGGGAGGCGACCTCGATGCGCTCGAGCACCCAGTTGCGCACCGCCACGGCCTCCTCGATGGTCTTGAGGCCGATGCCGTTCTCGGCGAGGCCCTCGATCGGGAAGGCGCGGGTGACGGAGCCGCCGGCGACGACGACCTCGTCGTAGGCGAGCTCGAAGGTCTCGCCCTCGTCGATGCCCTTGACGGTCGCGGTGCGGTTGGCGTGGTCGACCCCGAGCACGTGCCCGGTGACGATCTCGCAGTCCTTGAGGTGCTGCCGGTGGGGCACGACCGCGCTGCGGGCGGAGACGTTGCCGCCTGCCACCTCGGGCAGGAAGGGAAGGTACATCATGTACGGGTTGGGATCCACCACGGTGACGACTCCGCCGGAGTCCTTGATCCGCTTCTGCAGTTCCTGCGCCACGGTGAAGCCGACGTAGCCTCCGCCGACGATCAGCAGGCGAGGACGGTCCTTGGCCAGTTGAGTGAAAGACATGCCCCCGAGTCTACTCAGAACGCTGTCGATATCAGTCCTCGTGCGGGGCGCCCCCAGCGTGTTCCCGCGCACGCCTCAGGAGCGGCCCTCCGGCCCCTCCGCCGCGCCGTCCGCCACGATGCGGCGGATGTGCACCACGGCGCCCACGGTGAGGCCCAGCACGAGCAGCCCGAACCCGGCGAGCACCACCACGGGCAGCAGCCCGGTCTCGTCGATCGGGGCGACCGGCTCCGGCGGGGCGACCTCCGCCTCGACCTCCTCCGTGACGGGCGCCGCGCTCTCCGTGGGGCCCGTCGTGGGGGTCGCCGTGGCGCTCCTGCGGTGCACCCGCACCCACTGCTCCATGCTGCCGAGCGGGTTGCGGTCCACCTCGGGGACGTCCTCCGTGAGCGCGGCCTCGACGTCCAGGACCCCGTAGCCGTAGAGCGGGTCCTTGCCCGGCGCCCCGGTGTCCCGGGCGGTGGAGACGATGCGGTTCGCGATCTGGGCGGAGCTCATGTCCGGCCACTTCGACTTGATCAGCGCCGCGGTGCCGGCCACCACGGGCGCGGACGCGGACGTCCCCGCCCAGGAGGCGTACCGGTCGCCGGGGATCGCGCCGACCATGTCCTCCGAGGGGCCCGCCACGGCGATGGAGATCCCCTGCGAGGAGGACTCCCAGCTGGCCTCCCCGGAGCGGCCCACGCCGCCCACCGTCAGCACGCCGGGGATGGTCGCCGGGGCACCGACCTGGACGAGCCCGGAGCCCCGGTTGCCCGCCGAGGCGACCACGAGCACGTCCTGCTCCTCGGCGTAGAGGAAGGCCTCGTCCCAGCTCTCGGGCCAGGAGGTGGCGTTGGAGCCCACCGACATGTTGATGACGTCCGCGCCGTTGTCCACGGCCCACCGGACGGCGTCCGGGAGCTGCTCGTCGACGCTGCGGACCTCCGGGCTCTCGTTCCCCAGCCACGTGGACACGGCGAGCACCTCGGCGTCCGGGGCCACGCCCACGATGCCGGCGGGCCGGCCGGGGGCGTCGTCGTCCCGCCCGCCCGGGGCCACGTGCCCGCGGCCCGCGGCCACGGACGCCACGAGGGTCCCGTGCTCCGGCTCGGTGCCGAGACCCTCCTGGCCGTCGGCGGCACCGCCCCCGGAGACGTCGGTGCCGCCGACCACGGCGCCCTCGAGGTCCTGGTGCGAGCCGTCCACCCCGGTGTCGATGACGGCGATCCGCACCCCTTCCCCCGTGGACTCCTTCCAGGCCTCGCGCACGCCGTACTCGTCCAGCCAGTACTGCAGGGGGCGGATCCCGTCCTCGGCGATGCGGGAGGTGTCCGGGGCGCGCGTGGCGCCCTCGCTCGGCACGGGCGCCACGCTCACGGGGTCCTCGAGCGGGATGCTCGGGGCGGGCCCGGGCACCGCGGGACGGGCCTCGGCGGGCCCCGCCCCGGGCAGCGCCAGCGCGCCGGCGCCGAGCACGGCCGAGGCCGCGGCCACCGCACCCCACCGGGTGAGGGTGCGGTGGCGCGGGGAACGACGGCGGGATGCGCTGGAAGACATGTGTCCTTCCGGGTCGGGGGGTCCGGGCGGGTCAGCCGACCTGGGAGAGGGCGATCCCGTCCAAAATATCGTGCTCGCTCGCGATCGCCGAGTCCACCCGTCCGCCGGTGGCCGCCCCCACCCGCTCGACGATCCGCCGCCACACGAGGGCGCCGCCGCCGATGACGTCGACCCGGCCCTCGTGCATGTAGGGCAGTGCCGCGCGCTCCGCGCGGGTCATGCCCGTGAGCTCCCGGCACGCCTGCGCGATCCGCTCCGCCGGCAGCTCCGCGCCGTCGATCGCCGCGGGGTCGTAGGCGGACAGCCCGAGGGCGTGCGCGGTGACGGTCGTGATGGTGCCGGCGACGCCCACGAGGTGGGTGGTCTCGGCGAGGGGCACGCTCTGCAGGACCACGTCCACGGCGTGGTCGACGTCGCGCAGCACCGCGTCCTGCTGCTGGATCGTCGGCGGGTTGGAGCCGAGGTGGCGCTCCGTCAGGCGCACGCAGCCGATGTCCATGCTGCGCTCGGCGAGGACCCCCTGGGCGTTGCCCAGCACGAACTCGGTCGACCCGCCGCCGAGGTCGATCACCAGGACCCGGTCCTCGGGATCGGCCCCGCCCACGGCCGCCGAGGCGCCGCGGAACGACAGCTCCGCCTCCTCGTCGCCGCTGATGACCTCGGGGGTCACGCCGAGGCGCTCGCGGATCCCCGCGAGGAAGACGTCCCGGTTGCCGGCGTCGCGGGTCGCGCTCGTGGCCACGAAGCGCAGCTGCTCCACGTCGTGCTTCTTCAGCAGCTTCGCGTACTCGTCCGTGGCCGCGAACGTGCGCTCGAGCGCCGCCTCGGCGAGCCACCCGGTGGCGTCCACGCCCTGGCCCAGGCGGACCACGCGCATCTCGCGCACCACGTCGTCGAGCACCGTGCGGCGGTGCTCCTCCCGGGTGTCGGCGATGAGCAGTCGGATGGAGTTCGTGCCGCAGTCGATGGCGCCTACACGCATGGGGAGTCCTCGGGGTGTCGGGGGCGGGTGGGTCTCGGGCCCGCGCCGGGCGGGGCCGCCGCGGCGGGCGCCGCGGGTGGGTCTCAGGCCTCGCGCCAGGCGGGGTCGCAGTGGCAGGCCTCGGGCGTCCACCACTCGGCGATCGCCTCGAGGGTCTCGTCCCCGAGCGGGTTCACGCCGGGCCCGGCCGCGAGCGCGTGGCCGGCCAGCACGTGCAGGCACTTGACCCGCACGGGCATGCCCCCGGCGGAGATGCCCTCGATCTCGGGGACGGGCCCGGTGCCGGCCTCGGCGCCGATCCGCGCGCGCTCGCGGAGGTAGTCCTCGTGCGCGGCGCGGTGGGCGGCGGCCAGGGCCTCGTCCGCGGCGATGCGGTCCGTCATCTCGTACATCAGGCCGGCCGCCTCGAGCCGGGACACCGCGGCCGTGATGACGGGGTGGGCGAGGTAGAACACGGTGGGGAACGGGGTGCCGTTGGCCAGCCGGGGGGCGGTGGCCGCCACGAGCGGGTTCCCGCACGTGCAGCGGGCCGGGATCTCGACGACGTCGCGCACCGGGCGCCCGAGCTGCCGGGAGAGGACCTGCAGGTCCAGGGCCGTGGGCTCGACCGTCTCGGCCGTCACCCCGAGCCCCCGGGGGGCGGGTCGGTCGCCGGGCTCGTGTCCGTGCTGGGGGTTCACGCCGTTCCTCACTCCGCGGGGCTGCCGCGGCTGTCCGTCGCCGCGTCCTGCGGCGCGTCGGCCCCGTCCGCCGGGGCGGCCGGGACGGTCTCGTCTGTCGGTTCCGTCTGCTCTGTCTGTGCTGTCCGCCCGGCGGCGCCGGGCTCCTGGGCCGTCCCGGACTCCCCGGGGGCGGCGGGGCCGCCCGGCTCCTCGGCGGAGTCCGTGCCGCCGGCGTCCGTGCTGTCGGCGTCCGTGCTGTCGGCGTCCATGCCGCCGGGCTCCGTGTCCTCGGCGGCCGCGGTGCCCGCCACGGGGCCGGCGTCCTCGTAGGCGGAGGCCACGACGGACTGCCAGAGGGCGTCCACCCACGCGGGCTTCTCGGCCTCGACCTGCGCCGCCGAGGAGTCCACCACGGCGCCGTCCATCTCCTCGGCGCCCACCACGAGGTAGGACCGCTCCCCCGGCATGACGTAGAGCAGCCGGTCCCGGGCCCGCTGCTGGACGTAGGTCTCGTCCGACCACTGGTCCACCTGGTCCTCGAGGGAGGCCTTCTGGGCCTCCATGTCGGCGATGGCGCGCTCGAGCTGGGCGATCTCCGCCCGCTGCTCGAGGAAGATCTTGGTGGTCGGCGCCGCCAGGAAGACGATGAGGACGGCCACGAGCGTGAGGACCAGGAACCGGCCGCTGAAGGTCCGCGCGGGAACGGGCGACCCCACGGCGCTGGACCCGCCGCCGGATCCGCCGGCAGGCCCGGCGTCGCGCCCGCGCGTCCCCTGCGCGGCGTCGCGCCCGCCGAGCAGGCGGGTGGTGCGCGGGCGGGGAGCGGGCATGCTGACCTCACGGGGGAAGGGCGGGGACGGGGACCAGTGTAGCGCTCACGGGTGAGCGGCCGCCCGGGGACGGCCGCTCACCCGCACGACGACGGACCGGCCCGGCCGGTCAGCCGCCGTGGCTCGTCACTTCGCGGTGTAGCGCGGGAACGCGGAGGCGCCCGCGTAGCGCGCGGCGTCCCCGAGCTCCTCCTCGATGCGCAGCAGCTGGTTGTACTTGGCCACGCGCTCCGAGCGGGCCGGGGCCCCGGTCTTGATCTGCCCGGCGTTGGTGGCCACCGCGATGTCCGCGATCGTGGTGTCCTCGGTCTCGCCCGAGCGGTGCGAGATCATGCAGTGGAACATGTGCCGCTGGGCCAGGGAGATGGCGTCGAAGGTCTCCGTGAGGGAGCCGATCTGGTTGACCTTCACGAGCAGCGCGTTGCCGGCGCCCTCCTCGATGCCGCGGGAGAGCCGCTCCGGGTTGGTGACGAAGAGGTCGTCGCCGACGATCTGCACCTGGGTGCCCACGGAGGCGGTCAGGGTCTGCCAGCCCTCCCAGTCGTCCTCGTCCAGCGGGTCCTCGATGGAGACGATCGGGTAGTCCCGCACGAGCTCCTCGTAGTAGGCGGTCATCTCCGCGGCGGTGAGCTGCTGGCCCTCGAAGCTGTACTTGCCGTTCTCGAAGAACTCGGAGGAGGCGACGTCCAGGGCGAGCGCCACGTCGGTGCCCACGGTGTACCCGGCCTTCTCGATCGCCTCCGAGATGAGGTCGAGGGCGGCGCGGTTGGACTCGAGGTTCGGGGCGAAGCCGCCCTCGTCGCCGAGCCCGGTGGCCAGCCCGCGCTCCTTGAGCACGGCCTTGAGGGAGTGGTAGACCTCCACGCCGGTGCGCAGCGCCTCGGAGAAGGTCGGGGCGCCGATCGGGGCGATCATGAACTCCTGGATGTCCACGTTGGAGTCGGCGTGCGAGCCGCCGTTGAGGATGTTCATCATCGGCACCGGGAGCACGTGCGCGTTGGGCCCGCCCAGGTACTTGTACAGCTCGAGGTCGGAGGCGTTCGCGGCGGCGCGGGCGACGGCCAGGGAGACGCCCAGGATGGCGTTGGCGCCGAGGCCGGCCTTGTTCTCCGTGCCGTCGAGGTCGAGCATGGTCCGGTCGACCAGCCGCTGGTCGGTCGCGTCGAGACCGATCACGGCCTCGGCGATCTCCTCGTCGACGGCCTTCACGGCGTCGAGGACGCCCTTGCCGAGGTACACCTTCTGGTCGCCGTCACGGCGCTCGACGGCCTCGAAGGCACCGGTCGAGGCGCCCGAGGGCACCGCCGCCCGGCCGTAGCTGCCGTCCTCCAGCAGCACCTCGACCTCCACGGTCGGGTTGCCGCGGGAGTCGAGGATCTGGCGGGCGTGCACTGCGGTGATCATGGCCATGGGTTGCTCCTGACGTTGGTGCTGGGCTTGTCGCTGTCGTGGGTGGTGCGGGTGCGGCGGGTCGGCCGGGGCTCCGGTGCCGGGCACCGGCCGAGGTCCCGCTCCGGCGGGGCCGGGCACCCCCGGCGGCTCCAGCCTAGCGACTCGGCGCCGGAGGCCCGCGGTGGGCGGCGGCGCGTGACGGGATCAGTGCCCGTCCCGGGCCGCGGCGTACGCGCGGGCGGCCCCGCGCAGGGCCCGCTCGGCGTCGAGGCCGCGGGCGGAGGCGGTGCGCACGAGCGCGAACAGCGCCGCGCCCAGCTCCTCCTCGGTGTCCGGGCCGCCGGGCTCCTCCGCGCCGGGGGCCGCCGGCTCGAGGCCGTGCTTGCGGGCCCGCGCCAGCGTCTTCTCCGCGAGGGCGAGGGCCGGCAGGTGCGGCGGGATGCCGTCGAAGGGACCGGTCCGCTCGGGCTTCTCCGCCCGTTTGAGGTCCTCCCAGCGGGAGTGCAGCTGCTCGAGGGAGTGCTCCCCCGCCACGTCCCCGGTGGCCCCGGGGTCGAAGACGTGCGGGTGGCGGCGGACCAGCTTGGCCGTGATCGCCTCGAGCACGTCCGCCACGTCGAAGCCGCCCTCGGCGCGCGGGCGCTCCTGCGCGACCCGGGCGTGGAAGACGACCTGGAGCAGGACGTCGCCGAGCTCCTCGACGAGCAGCCCGGCGTGCGCCGCCGGACCGCCCTCGGCCTCGACCGCCTCGACCACCTCGTAGGCCTCCTCCACGAGGTAGCGCACGAGGGACTCGTGGGTCTGCTGCCCGTCCCAGGCGCAGCCGCCCGGGGAGCGCAGCCGGTCCATGACCGCCACGAGCTCCGCGAAGCGCTGCGCGGTCTGCTCCGGGACGCCCAGTCCCGCCGCGACGTCGTCCGTGCCGTGCCCCTGGCTCATGCGTGCATCCCCTCGAAGCCGTCGGTGATCATCCCGTCCAGGGCGGTGCGGTCCTCGAGCGGGAGGAACGCGGCGGCCGCGGCGTTGCGCTGCAACCGCTCCAGGTCGTCGAGCCCGTAGCCGAAGTGCGCCACGAGGAGTGCCAGCTCGTCCGTGACCGTGGTCCCGCTCATGAGCCGGTTGTCCGGGGAGACGGTCACGGTGAAGCCGGTCCGGTACAGCATGTCCACCGGGTGCCGGTCGAGGCTGCCGCCGAACGCCGCCACCGCGCCGGTCTGGAGGTTGGACGTGGGGCACACCTCGAGGGCGATGCCCCGGTCGCGGACCCACTCGGCCGTGCGCCCGAGGTCGACGACGGCGACGTCCGCCAGGTAGTCGATGTCGATGTCCTCCGCGATGCGCACCCCGTGGCCCAGGCGCAGGGCGCGCCCCGTGGCCAGGGCGTCCCGGATGGACTCGATGCCCGCGGCCTCCCCGGCGTGCAGGGTGACGGGCATCAGCTCGTCCGCGAGCAGCTCCAGGGCCGCGCGGTGCCGGGCCGGCGGGAAGCCGTCCTCGGGGCCGGCGAGGTCGAACGCCACCACGCCGCGGTCCCGGTTGGCGACCACGAGGCGGGCGACCTCCAGGGAGCGCTCGGCCTGGCGCATGGCGCACAGGATCTGGGTGACGGACACGATGTGGCCGGCGTCCTCCGCGGCGAGCACCCCCTCCGAGAGGCCCAGCCGCACGGCCTCGACGGCCTCTGCCATGGACAGCCCGCCCGCCGTGTGCTGCTCGGGCGCCCACCGCACCTCGGCGTGGACCACCCCGTCCGCCACGAGGTCCTCGACGTACTCCCGGGCGCAGCGCACGAGCGCCTCGGGGGTCTGCATCACCGCGACCGTGTGCTCGAAGGTCGCCAGGTAGCGCAGCAGGGAGCCGGAGCCGGCGCTCTCCCGCATCCACCGGCCCAGCGCCGCCGGCTCCTCGACCGGCAGGCGGTGCCCGGCGGCGGCGGCCAGCTCGACCACGGTGGCCGGGCGCAGGGCGCCGTCGAGGTGGTCGTGCAGGCACACCTTGGGCAGGTCGCGCAGGACCCGGTCCGGCACGCGGCCCGGGTGCCGTTCGGCGGCGGTCAGCATCACGGTCGGGACGGCCCCTGTCTCGGTCGGTGTCTCGGTCGGTCTCAGTAGTTCCAGTCCTGCAGGGCCTCGTTCATGTGCTGCGGGATGTGCGCCCCGGTGCGGGGGTACATGCGCAGCTCCTCGAGGTAGTTCTGCGCGGGCAGCCGCTCCTCGTAGCGCACGAAGGCCTCCTCGTCCGCGTAGTCGAAGTTCACCTCCGGGGGGATGCCCGGGCGGAAGCGGAACATCATCGCGAGCGGCGCGCCGTTGCCCTCCACGTAGGACTCGTCCTTGAGCTCCTGCACGTGCAGCAGCTCCTCGGGGATCAGGTCGAAGGTGCGGCGCTGGTCCCAGAAGCCGTTCTTGCGCACGTGCGTGAGCGCGTCGTAGTACGTGCCGAGGGCACGCACCCGCACGAGGACGGTGGAGACGTCCATGGCCGTGCCGTCCTCGCCGAACAGCCGCCGCTGGGCGTCGCCCAGCCGGCGCAGGACGTCGACCTCCTTGAGCACGAGGTTGCCCTCGGCCAGCTTGTCCTGGGACGGCCGGTCCGGGGTCCCCGCCGGCGCCCGGTAGGACGGCGAGACGTCGGTGGAGACCGCGGTCTCCGGGGCGGAGGAGCCGTGGTCGTCCGCGGTGGTGCCGGCGGCGGCCGCGGCGGCCGTCGCGGCCGCCGCCCCGGTGGGCGCGGGCGGCTCGACGTCCTCGTGCCACTCCTCGTGGTCGACGTGCTCGGGGACGTCGTGGTGCGCGGTGCCGGCGCGAGGGGCCTCGTCGGGGCGGGTGTCGTGGTCGGGGGCGCGCTGCTCGTCGTCCGCCCGGCCCGCCGGGCCCTCCGCCGCGGCGGCGGGCTCCGCCGCGGCGGACGCCTCGGGCTCCGGGACCCCGGTCCGCTCGGGTGCGGACACGTCGGCCGGCTCGGACGCAGGGACTGCGGCGGCACCGGCCGCGGAGGACCCGGCCCCGGCGGCAGCTGCGGCCGCGGGGAGCCCGCCGCCCGCGCGCTCCGTGCCCGGCGCCGTGGGCCCGTCGGCGACGTCGGCGGAGTGCTGCTCGCCGGCGGCCCGTGCGTCGGCGGGCTGCGGCTCGCCGGCAGTCCGCGCGTCGGCGGCGTGCTCCGTGCCGGCGGCGCGCTGCCCGCCGCCGGTCCCGGCGTGACCCGGCGCGGGCCGGCCGGACCGCCAGGTCCGGACCTCCTCGCCGCCGTCGGGGAACCCGTAGGTCGTCACCACGGGCCGGACGCCGTCCTGCTCCGGGCCCACCTCGATGCGGGCGCTCTGCCACGCGCCGCGCGGCGAGGACATGGCCTCGCTGTAGAGGTCGGCCACGGGGTCGAACAGCGGCGAGTCCTGGTCCACGGTGCCGGACTCCACGGAGGGGTCGGCGCCGCCCACGGACTGCTCGGTCTGGTGCGTCATGGTGTTGCCGCGCTGGACGAGCGTGAGCACGGCGCGGTCGGCCCCCCGGGACGTCAGCCGGTCCACGAGGAAGGGCAGCGGCCCGCGGTCCGGCAGCGGCCGGGGCTCCTCGGTGCCCTGCTCCCCGGTGCCGTGCTCTCCCGTGCCGTGCTCCCGCGGGCCCAGCTCCTCGGGGCCGCGCCCGTCGGGGCGGCGGGGACCGGTGTCCTGGCCCCCGGTGCTCTGGTCCCCGGCGTCACGGGCGCCGGTGTCCCGGGCCTCCGTGTCGCGTCGGTCGGGGCCGGCGGTCGGGTCGGCCGGCTGCTCCGGCCGGCCGGTCTCGCGGCGCGGCGTGCTGTCCTCGGTGTTCTTCCGGAAAATGCCTCGCAGACCCAACTGGACCCACCCTTCCGAGCGTGTGCGCACGCCCTCGGTTCTCGTTTCGCGCTGGTTCTCTCCGCAGTATAGGCGGGCCCCCGGCCCGTCCTCGGTGCGGTGTGCCCGGCGGGCTGCCCTCAGCGCACGGTCTCCAGGACCACGGCGCGGTCCGGGCGCGCGGCCGGGGCCTCCGGGGCGATCACGGCGGCGCCCTCGAGGGCCTGCCGGGCCCGCGCGAAGCGCTCGGGGGTGTCCGTGAGCAGGGTCAGCAGCGGCTGCCCGGCCCGGACGGTGTCCCCGGGCTTGGCGTGGAGCAGCACGCCGGCGCCGGCCTGGACCGGGTCCTCGCGCCGGGCCCGGCCCGCCCCGAGGCGCCAGGACGCCGTCCCGATCCGGAGGGCGTCGAGCTCGGTGAGCACGCCGTCGGACTCGGCCACCACGGTCTCGGACTCCCGGGCCCGCGGCAGGGCGGCGTCGGGGTCGCCGCCCTGGGCGGCGACCATGGCCCGCCACACGTCCATGGCCCGGCCGTCCCGCAGCGCCTCGGCCGGGTCGGCGTCGGGCATCCCGGAGGCGGCGAGCATCTCCGCGGCGAGCGCCACGGTGAGCTCGACGACGTCGGCCGGGCCGCCGCCGGCGAGCACCTCGACGGACTCCTGGACCTCCACGGCGTTGCCGACCGCCAGGCCCAGCGGCGTGGACATGTCGGTGAGCAGCGCCGTGGTCGTGACCCCGGCGTCCGTGCCGAGGTCGACCATCGTGCGGGCCAGCTCGCGGGCGGACGCGAGGTCCTTCATGAACGCCCCGGACCCCACCTTGACGTCGAGCACGAGCGACTGGGTGCCCTCGGCGATCTTCTTGGACATGATCGAGGACGCGATGAGCGGGACGGACTCGACCGTCCCGGTGACGTCCCGCAGCGCGTAGAGCTTCTTGTCCGCGGGCGCCAGGCCGGACCCCGCCGCGCAGATCACCGCGCCCACGTCCCGCAGCTGGGCCAGCATCTGCTCGTTGGACAGGGCGGCGCGCCAGCCCGGGATCGACTCGAGCTTGTCCAGGGTGCCGCCGGTGTGGCCGAGCCCGCGCCCGGACAGCTGCGGGACGGCCACTCCGAAGACCGCCACGAGCGGGGCCAGCGGCAGGGTGATCTTGTCCCCCACCCCGCCGGTCGAGTGCTTGTCCGCGGTGGCCGAGCGGGCTCCGGAGCGCACGAGCTCCGAGAAGTCCATCCGCTCGCCCGAGGCGATCATCGCCCGCGTCCAGTGCGCGATCTCGTCCCGGTCCATGCCCCGCAGGAAGACGGCCATGGCCAGGGCGCTCATCTGCTCCTCGGCCACGATCCCGCGGGTGTAGGCGTCCAGCACCCACGCGATCTGCTCGGGCGACAGCGCACCGCCGTCGCGCTTGGTCCGGATGACGTCGACGACGTCGAACTGCTCGGTCATGGGAGGTCCTTTCGAGGATCAGAGGTTCTCGGGGCCGAAGGCGTCGGGCAGGACCTCGGCCATGGTGCGCACCCCGGAGACGGTCAGCAGCCGCAGCTCCGGCGCGCGGTGCTCGTGGAGCAGCTGCCGGCACCGCCCGCACGGCATGAGGACGTCGCCGCGCCCGTCGACGCACACGAACGCGACGAGCCGGCCGCCGCCGGACATGTGCAGCGCGGAGACCAGCGCGCACTCGGCGCACAGGGTCAGCCCGTAGGAGGCGTTCTCCACGTTGCACCCGGAGACCACCCGGCCGTCCTCGGTGAGGGCGGCCGCGCCCACGGGATAGTGCGAGTACGGGACGTAGGCGTGCTCTCGGGCGGCCACGGCGGCCTGCCGCAGCCGGTCCCAGTCGATCCGGTCCGTTCCGCCGCCGGCGGGCTGGTTCTCGTGCACGGGGCGCTCACTCCTTGGTGTAGGGCTTGCCGATGGCCGCCGGGCCGCGGGAGGTGCCCACGAGCCCGGCCACGGCGAGGATGGTGACCACGTACGGGAGCATGGCCAGGAACTGGCTGGGCACGGGCGTGCCCAGGAAGGACAGGATCGACTGCAGGTTGGACGCGAAGCCGAACAGCAGGGACGCGAGCAGCGCCCCGACCGGGTTCCACCGGCCGAAGATCAGGGCGGCCAGCGCGATGTAGCCGGCGCCGGAGGTCATGTCGCGGGTGAACGCGGAGACGGAGACCAGCGTGTAGAAGGCCCCGCCGAGGCCGGCGACCATCCCGCCCAGCAGCACGTTGCGGAAGCGCAGGGCGTTGACCTTCACGCCGAGGGTGTCGGCGGCCTTGGGGTGCTCCCCCACGGAGCGGGTGCGCAGCCCCCAGCGCGTCCGGTAGAGCGCGAACCACACGAGCGCCACGGCCGCGTACATCAGGTAGCCGATCACGGACTGGTCGAAGACGATGGGCCCGACCAGGGGGATCTCCGAGAGCACGGGCACGGCGAAGCGCGGCAGCCGCGGCGGGGAGTTGAACACGCCCGGGTCCGACTCCAGCACCGTGGCGAAGAGGAAGCCCGTCAGCCCGGACACGAGCACGTTGAGCACCACGCCGACGATCACCTGGTTGACCCGATAGGTGATCGAGAACAGGGCGAGCACGAGCGAGACGAGCCCGGCGCCCAGCACGGCGGCGAGCAGGCCCACCCAGGCGCTGCCGGAGAGCGAGCCGGCCACCGCGGCGGAGAACGCCCCGAACAGCAGCTGGCCCTCGATCGCGATGTTGATCACGCCGGAGCGCTCGCACAGCAGGCCGCCCAGGGAGCCGAAGATCAGCGGGATGGCCAGGGCCACGGACCCGGCCAGCAGCCCGGACAGGGACACGTCGGGGCTGCGGGCGCTGCCCACGACCCACACGAGGAAGCCGCTGACTAAGAAGAAGCCGAACAGCAGCACCGCCCACCGGGGCAGGTGCGCCCCGGTCCGGGCGCGCAGGACCGCGAGGACCGTCAGCCCGGTGAGCACGGCGACGGTGAGCCAGCCCCACAGGACGCCGTGCACCACGAGGTCGGGCACGCGGAAGAGGTCGCCGGCCTCCGAGACGCGGAAGCTCACGGTGTTGTCCGGGGCGTTGAGCCCGAACAGCAGGAGGGCCACGAGGCTCAGCAGGCCGAGGACCACCGGGGTGCGCCGGCTCGGGACGCCCACGACCGCCCCGGCCGCGGAGCTGGACGGCTCGGTCCCGGCCGGCGGGGACAGGGTCGCCGTGGTCGTGCGGCCGGGAGCGCCACCGGCCGTGCCACCGGAAGCGCTGCCGGAAGCCGTGCCGGAAGCGGTGCTGCCGGCCGGACCGCCGGCTGCGCCGTCGGACGACCGGGGCGCCCGTCCGGGGCGCGGTTCCGGGTGCTGCGGGCTCATCCCCGGCCTCCTTCGGTGGTGGCATTGGTGGCAGTCGTGGTGGTGGCAGTGGCAGCGGTTCCGCCCCGGCCGCGGCGGGCGCGGGCCCGTCCGGTGCGCACCAGCGGCGGCAGGGCGATGAACAGGACGATCAGGGACTGCACGACCAGGACGATGTCGATGTTCGTGCCGGTCATCGACTGCATGGTGACGCCGCCGGCACGGAAACCGCCGTAGAGCAGCCCTGCGAAGAACGTGCCCCACGGCCGCGACCGCCCCAGCAGGGCCACCGTGATCGCGTCGAAGCCGAAGGACGCGGCGACGCCCGTGGTCAGGGCACGCTCGGTGCCCGAGATCTGGGCCACGCCCGCGAGGCCCGCGAGCGCGCCCGCGAGGACCATGACGACGACGAAGCCGCGCGTGACGGAGATGCCGGCGGTCCGGGCCGCACGCGGGTTGGCGCCCACGGCCCGCAGCTCGAAGCCGGTCGTGGAGCGCTTGAGCAGCCACGCGACGAACACGGTGGCGAGGATCGCGAGCACGAACCCCCAGTGCAGCCGGAACTGCTCGCCCAGCAGCTTGGGGAACATCGCGCTCTCCGCGACCTGGGGGCTCACCGGGTTGGAGGAGCCCGGTCGCAGGAACGCCGGGCGGGTGAGCAACCAGGCGACGAGGTTCAGCGCGATGTAGTTGAGCATGATCGTCAGGATCACCTCGTGGGCGCCGGTGCGGGCCTTCAGGACGCCGACGACGGCGCCCCACAGCGCTCCGCCGGCGGCCCCGGCGAGCACCACGGCGAGCAGGTGCACGCCCACCGGCAGCTGCCACGCGAAGCCGACCCAGGCCGCGAGGGCCGCGCCGATGAGCAGCTGCCCCTGGGCGCCGATGTTGAACAGCCCGGCCTGGAAGGCCACGGCCACGCCGAGACCGGCCAGGACCAGCGGCGTGGCCACGGTCAGGGTCTCCGCGAGGGGATAGACGCGCTGCGCGAGCGTGGTGCCGTTCGGGTTGTAGACGGCGCCGTAGAACATCGCCTCGTAGGCGGCGGACGCGGCGGCCCACATGGCCGCGAGCGTGTCCGCGGGGCGGGCGAAGAAGTAGCTCGCGGCGTCGGCGACGCGGTCGTCGGTCAGGGCGATGAGCAGCCCGCCCAGGACCAGGGCGGCGACGATCGCGAGCACGGACTGCAGCGCGGAGCCCGTCCACGCGCGCCGGGTGACCCCGGGCGCGACGGTCGTGGGCGGCGGCGCCTCCTGCTGGTCGGCGGCCGCGGGGGCCGTGCCGGTGGCGCTCATGCCCGCTCCTCCGTCCGCGGCGCGGCGGCCTCAGGGGCGGTGGCCCCGGCCATCATCTGCCCCAGGACGTCGCGCGGGGTGTCGGGACCCACGATCCCCATGAGACGGCCGTGGAAGAACACGGCGATCCGGTCGGCCAGCGCGTACACCTCGTCGAGCTCGGTCGAGACGATGAGGACGGGCACGCCCTTGTCCCGCTCGGCGACGATCTGCTCGTGGATGAACTCGACCGACCCGACGTCCACCCCGCGGGTGGGCTGGGAGGCGAGGAACAGCTCGAGGGGCCGGGAGAGCTCCCGGGCGAGCACGACCTTCTGCTGGTTGCCGCCGGACAGGGTCTGCACGGGTGCGTCCACGGAGGGGGTGCGGACGTCGAACTGCTCGACGGCGCGGCGGGCGTTGGCCCGGACCTCGCCCAGCCGCAGGGACGGGCCGCGGGAGAAGCGGTCGTCGCCGTAGAGGTCCAGCACGAGGTTCTCGGCGACGGTGAACGAGCCGACGAGCCCGTCCGTGGAGCGGTCCTCCGGGACGAAGCCCACGCCCGCGTCGAGGACCTGGCGCACCGACCTCCCGAGCAGCTCCGTGCCGCCCAGCCGGATCGAGCCGGTGGCCCGCGGCCGCAGGCCGAGGATCGCCTCCGCCAGCTCCGTCTGGCCGTTGCCCTGCACCCCGGCCACCGCGAGGATCTCCCCGCGGGCCACGTCGAAGCTGACGTCGTCGAGCAGCCGCACGCCGCTGTCCGCGAGCACGGTGAGCCCGGAGACCTCGAGGGCCCGCTCCCCCGGGTCGGCGTCGTCCTTGGCCACGGTCAGGGACACGTCTCGCCCTACCATGAGGGCCGCCAGCTCGGCGGTCGAGGCCTCGGGCGACGTCTGCCCCACCACCCGGCCGCGGCGGATCACCGTGATGACGTCGGAGATCGCCTTGACCTCCCGCAGCTTGTGCGAGATGAACAGGATGGACCTCCCCGAGCCGCGCAGCTGGCGCATGATCTCGAGCAGCTCGTCGGTCTCCCGCGGCGTGAGCACCGCCGTGGGCTCGTCGAGGATGAGCACCTGCGCGTCCCGCACGAGGGCCTTGATGATCTCGACGCGCTGCTGCACCCCCACGGGCAGGTCCTCGACCACGGCGTCCGGGTCCACGTGGAAGCCGTAGCGCTGCGAGATCTCCCGGATCCGGCGGCGGGTGGTCTCCAGGTCGAGGGTGCCGCCGCGGGTGCTCTCCGCGCCGAGGGCCACGTTCTCCGCGACGGTGAACACCGGCACCAGCATGAAGTGCTGGTGCACCATGCCGATCCCGGCGGCCATGGCGTCCCCGGGTCCCCGGAAGGACACCTCGGAGCCGTCCACGAGGATGCGTCCCCCGCTCGGCCGGTACAGGCCGTAGAGCACGTTCATCAGGGTGGACTTGCCGGCCCCGTTCTCGCCGAGGAGGCAGTGGATCTGCCCGGGCTCCACGACGAGGTCGACGTCCTCGTTGGCCGCGAAGGAGCCGAACCGCTTGGTGATGGACTGCAGTTCCAGCTTCATGGTGGGGTGGTCCTCCTCGTGGGCCGTCCGCCGGCCCCCGGGCCGGCACGCCGCCGCCCGGCTGCGGGCGGGCGGCGGCGTGCTGTGGTCGGTGCGGCCCGGGCTCAGGCCTGGGGCGAGTTCTCGGACTCGACCGTGAGCGTGCCGTCGATGATGTCCTGCTTCAGCTGCTCGACCTCGGCCGCGAGCTCCTCGCCCACGGCCTCCTCCTGGTCGTGGTAGGGGGCGATGCCCACGCCGTCGTTGTCGAGGGTGCCGACGTAGGGCTCGTTGCTGAACTCGCCCTCCGCCGCGTTCTGCACGACGTCCTGCACGGACGTGCTCATCTGCTTGAGCACGGAGGTGAGCTGGTACTGCTTGCCCTTCTCGAGGGTCTCGTAGCCGTCGGCGTCGACCCACACGAAGCGCACCTCGTCGCGGTCGCCGCTGTTGGCCTCCACCACGGCGTCGATCGTGCCGAGGGCCGCCTGCCCGGCCACGGGCAGGACGATGTCCGCGCCCTCGTTGACGAAGTTCTGGGTGGTGGTCTTCGCGGCGGAGGTGTCCGTGAAGCTGTTCACGAAGGTGCCGTCCTGGGTGTCCTTGTTCCAGCCCAGCAGCCGGACGTCCTCGCCCTTGGTGTCGTTGTAGTGCTCGATGCCGTCGGCGAAGCCGTCCATGAACACCGTCACGGTGGGGATGTCCATGCCGCCGTAGGTCGCCACGGTCCCGGTGCCGGTGCTGCCCGCGGCCACGTAGCCGGCGAGGAACGCGGCCTCGGCCGTGTTGTAGACGAGCGGCTTCACGTTGGGCAGCTCGATCGAGGCGTCGTCGACGATCGCGAAGTCCGACTCGGGGTTGGCCTCGGCCACGGTCCGGGTGGCGTCGGCGAGGAGGAAGCCCACGGACACGGTCAGGTCGCACCCGGCCTGCACCATGGACGTCAGGTTGGGCTCGAAGTCGGTCTCGGCCTGGGACTCGGCCTGGTTGACCTCGATGCCCATGGACTCCTCGACGGCCTGCAGGCCCTCGTAGGAGTTCTGGTTGAAGGAGCGGTCCTGGAACCCGCCGGAGTCGGAGACGATGCAGCCGGTGAAGTCGGTGGCCTGCTCCTGCGCCTCGCCGCCCTCCTCCGGGGCGGCGCCGCAGCCGACGAGGACGAGGGCGGAGAGGCCCAGCAGCGCGGCGGCCGGGAGCGGGCGGCGTCCTCGGGACGTCCGGGGCGAGAAGGTCATGGTTCCTCCAGGAGACGGGCGCGGCCGGGACGTGAGCCCGGTCACGCGGGAGCGCGACGTGGTGCCACTCTACCCACGGGTAGGCCCGGAGCGCCGGAGGCCGGCGTCAGTCCGACGCGACGTCCGGCCGGGCCTGCCGGGAGTGCAGCCGGATGGCGCGCAGGGCCGTGTTGGCCATGACCTGGATGCCGCAGCCGATCGCCGCCTCGTCCGCCACGTAGTCCGACTGGTGCAGGTCGTAGGTGTGCCCGCCCCGCGTGCGCGTGCCCAGCCGCATCATGGCCCCGGGGACCTCCTGGAGGA
Source organism: Kocuria sp. CH-021 (assembly GCF_049716185.1). NCBI lineage: Bacteria > Bacillati > Actinomycetota > Actinomycetes > Micrococcales > Micrococcaceae > Kocuria > Kocuria sp. CH-021. The sequence continues at coordinate 123,547 of NZ_JBNAFK010000002.1, forward strand.
ACCACGCGAAGTCCTCCCCGCCCATGGACTGGTGCACCAGCACCACCGCGTCCTCGCCGAGCTCGGCGCGGGCGGCGTTCTCGATCAGGGTCGTCTCGACCTCCCCGTTGACCACGGGAGGGACGCCGCGGATGTGCTCGAGCTCCACGTCCACGCCGTAGGGCGTGGCGACCTGGTGCACGACCTCGTCCAGCAGCTTGCCCGCCCGGTGCCACGCGTCGGCGTCGAGGCAGCGCATGGTCCCGGACATGAAACCGGTGGCGGGGATGGCGTTGGGGGCCACGCCGGCGTGCATCTGCCCCCACACCACGGCCACGCCGGAGCGGACGTCGATCCGCCGGGACAGCACGGCCGGGACGTTCACGGCGATCTGCGCCATCGCGTAGACGAGGTCCTGCGTGAGGTGCGGGCGCGAGGTGTGCCCGCCGCGGCCCGTGAACTCGATGCGCACGGTGTCGGAGGCGGACGTGATCGCGCCGATCCGGGTGCCCACCTGGCCGACGTCGACCTTGGGCTCGCAGTGCAGGGCGAACATCCGGGGCACGCCCTCGAGGACGCCCTGGCGCAGCACGGTGAGGGCGCCGCCGGGCAGCTGCTCCTCGGCGGGCTGGAAGACGATCCGCACGGTCCCGGCGATGTGGGCGGTGCGGTGCAGGTCCGCGAGCACCTTGGCCACGCCGACCATCACCGTGGCGTGGATGTCGTGCCCGCACGAGTGCGCCACGCCGTCGTTGACGGAGGAGTACTCCAGGCCGGTGCCCTCCTGGATGGGCAGCGCGTCGATGTCCGCCCGCAGGCCCACGGCGATCGGCCCGTGCCCGATGTCCACGTAGCACCCGGTGTCCGAGAGCCGCACCGGGGCGAGGCCCATGTTCTCCAGCGCGCCCACGATCCGGTCCGTGGTCCGGAACTCCTGGTAGGACAGCTCGGGGTGCCGGTGCAGGTCCCGCCGGAAGGCGATCAGGTCCGGCAGGTACCGCTTGAGCAGGGGGCCGATGGCGGGCGGGAGGCCCGCCTCCAGGGCCGCGGAGGAGGATGGCGCGTCAGACATCTGCCCAGACTACTCCCGGGCGCGCACGGCCCGGGACGCTCACAGGACGTCCGTGTTGCCGCTCTGCTTGAGCGAGGCCACCGCGTCCTTGACGCGCTGCGCGTGCTCGCGCGTGGTCACCAGCAGGGCGTCCTGGGTGTCGACCACCACGATGTCCTCGACCCCGATCAGCGCGATCAGCCGGCCCGTGTCCGAGACCACGATGCCGCTCGAGCTGTCCGAGAGCACGCGGCTGTTGTCGCCGAGGACCGTGACGTCGGGGTCGGTCTCGGGGTCGACGTGGTTGAGCCGCCGGATCGCGGCGAAGTCCCCGACGTCGTCCCAGGTGAAGCTCGCCGGGACCATGGCGACGTCCCCGGCGGCCGCCGCGGGCTCGGCCACGGCGTAGTCGATCGCGATCTTGGGCAGCCCGGGCCACACCCGGTCCACCACCTCGTCCTGGGCCGGCGTGCCCCAGGCCTCGGCGATCTCGGTGAGCCCCGCGTGCAGCTCCGGCTGGCTCGCCGCGAGGTGGCGCAGCATCAGGGACGCGGGCGCCACGAACATCCCGGCGTTCCACGTGTAGTTGCCGCCGGCCACGTAGTGCCGGGCGGTGTCCTCGTCGGGCTTCTCGACGAACTCCTCGACCTGCAGGGCGTGCGGGGCGTCCGCCAGCCCGAGCTGGGCGCCGGCCCGGATGTAGCCGAAGCCGGTGGCCGGGGAGCTCGGCGGGATGCCGATCGTCACGATCCGTCCCGAGGCCGCCGCGGCCACGGCCTCCCGCACGACGTCCTGGAAGGCCTCGGCGGGCTCGATCACGTGGTCGGCCGCGAAGGACCCGACGATCGCCTCGGGGTCGCGGCGCTGGACGAGCATGCAGGCCAGGCCGATGGCCGCGGCCGAGTCCTTCGGGGACGGCTCGAGCACGAGGTCCTCGCCGGAGAGCTCCGGGAGCTGCCGGCAGACCGCGGCGGCGTGCGTGCGCCCGGTCACGACCATGACCCGGCCGCCGCCCAGGCCCGCGAGCCGGTCGTACGTGGCGCGCAGCAGGGAGGAGCCGGAGCCGGTCAGGTCGAGCAGGAACTTGGGGGCGTCGGCCCGGGACAGGGGCCACAGCCGGGAGCCGACCCCTCCGGCAGGGATGAAGGGGTGGAAGTGCGCGAGTGGGGAGGTCACGGACAACACCATACGACCTCGTCCCCGGAAGCCGGGGAAATCGACGTCCGCCCGCGGCGGGAACCGCGCTCCGGCGCGGGACAGGCTGTCAGTAAACAGCGTCCGTGCTGGTATCGTGGGAGGGAACTCGCGCATCATCCGACACAGAGCCGGAGGGCTCCGCTCACGTCGTGCGCAGTGCGAATTCCCGAACATTTCTAGAGCGCACGACGGCGAGCGACTCAGGGAGGTTTTTCAGTGGCGAAGACATCCAAGGGCACCCTGTACCGGGGCCAGGCTCATGGCCAGTGGTCCTGGGTGGCCCATCGCATCACCGGCGTGGCCATCTTCTTCTTTCTTCTGGTCCACGTCCTGGACACCGCGCTCGTGCGGGTCTCGCCCGAGGCCTACAACGCGGTCATGGCGACCTACAAGAACCCGGTCATGGGCCTCGGCGAGGCCGGCCTCGTGGCGGCCATCGTCTACCACGCGTTCAACGGCCTCCGCATCATCATGGTGGACTTCTGGTCCAGCGGCACCAAGTACCAGAAGCAGATGCTCTGGGGCGTCCTGCTCCTGTGGGTCGTCGTCATGGTCCCGTTCCTCATCCGTCACCTGTCCCACGTCTTCGGGGGTTAATTCACAATGAGCACTCCGCTCAAGGCACGCATCTCGGTCCCCCGGAGCAAGGACCTCGAGGTCAACGGCGTCAAGTACAATCGCTCCTCCTCCCGCCGCAACAACTTCGAGATGTACGCGTGGCTGTTCATGCGCCTGTCCGGCGTGGTCCTGCTCGTGCTCGTCTTCGTCCACCTGTGGGTCAACCTCGTGGGCCCGGAGGGCGGCGTGAACGCGGTGGACTTCGCGTTCGTGGCCGGCAAGTGGGCCAGCCCGTTCTGGCAGGTCTTCGACATGCTCCTGCTGTGGCTCGCCATGCTGCACGGCACCAACGGCCTGCGCGTGATCATCGACGACTACGCGGAGAAGGACCGGACCCGGTTCTGGCTGAAGGTCTTCCTCTTCACCACGTCCGCCTTCGTGATCCTGCTCGGCACCCTGGTCATCTTCACCTTCGAGCCCTGCCCGGCCGGCGCGGACCCCGCGCTGCTCGCGAGCTTCTGCGCGGCGGGCTGAGCGCCCTGCCGGAGGCGGCCCGCCCCCCGCGGCGGGCCGCCTCCGCCGTCCGGTCACAGGCGACCGGACCCCAGCACATCCGACGGAACACCCAACAGAAAGAACTACCGGTATGCAGGTTCACAAGTACGACGTGGTCATCATCGGCGCCGGTGGTGCCGGTATGCGCGCCGCCATCGAGGCCGGTCAGCGCTCCCGCACTGCCGTACTGACCAAGCTGTACCCCACGCGTTCCCACACCGGCGCGGCGCAGGGCGGCATGTGCGCGGCCCTCGCCAACGTCGAGGAGGACAACTGGGAGTGGCACACGTTCGACACCATCAAGGGCGGTGACTACCTGGTCGACCAGGACGCCGCCGAGGTGATGGCGAAGGAGGCCATCGACGCCGTCCTCGACCTCGAGAAGATGGGCCTGCCGTTCAACCGCACCCCCGAGGGCAAGATCGACCAGCGCCGCTTCGGCGGCCACACCCGGGACCACGGCAAGGCCCCCGTGCGCCGCGCCTGCTACGCCGCGGACCGCACCGGGCACATGATCCTCCAGACGCTGTACCAGAACTGCATCAAGCACAACGTGGAGTTCTTCAACGAGTACTACGTCCTGGACCTGATCATGACCGAGGTGGACGGTCAGCGCCGCGTCGCCGGCGTCGTCTCCTACGACCTCGCCTCCGGGGAGCTGCACGTCTTCCAGGCCAAGTCCGTGGTCTTCGCCTCCGGCGGCGCCGGCAAGGTCTTCAAGACGACCTCCAACGCCCACACCCTCACCGGCGACGGCATGGCGATCGCGTTCCGCAACGGCCTGCCCCTCGAGGACATGGAGTTCATCCAGTTCCACCCGACCGGCCTGGCCGGGCTGGGCATCCTCGTCTCCGAGGCGGCCCGCGGCGAGGGCGGGATCCTGCGCAACGCGGACGGCGAGCGGTTCATGGAGCGCTACGCCCCCACCATCAAGGACCTCGCCCCCCGCGACATCGTGGCCCGCTCGATGGCCAACGAGGTGCGCGAGGGCCGCGGCGCCGGGCCGAACAAGGACTACGTCCTGCTCGACCTCACCCACCTCGAGCCGGCACACATCGACGCGAAGCTGCCCGACATCACGGAGTTCGCCCGCACGTACCTGGGCGTGGAGCCCTACACCGAGCCCGTCCCGGTCTTCCCGACATGCCACTACGCCATGGGCGGCATCCCGACCAACATCAAGGCCGAGGTGCTCCAGGACAACGAGACGGTGGTCCCGGGCCTGTACGCCGCGGGCGAGGTCGCCTGCGTGTCCGTGCACGGCTCCAACCGCCTGGGCACCAACTCGCTGCTGGACATCAACGTGTTCGGCAAGCGCGCCGGCATCTACGCGGCCGAGTACGCGCAGCAGGCCGAGTTCGTTCCCGTCCCGGACACCGCCCTCGACGGCACCGTGGCGCTGCTCGACAACGCGCGCAACGGCACCGGCACCGAGAAGGTCGCCGCGATCCGCAAGGACCTGCAGGACACCATGGACCTCAACGTCCAGGTGTTCCGCACCGAGGAGACCCTGCAGGCGGCGCTGGACGACATCGCCGCCCTCGAGGCCCGGTACGCGAACATCTCCATCCAGGACAAGGGCAAGCGCTTCAACCTGGACCTGCTGGAGGCCGTGGAGCTCGGCTTCCTCCTGCAGCTCGCGAAGGTCATGACCGTGGCCGCCCTGCACCGCACCGAGTCCCGCGGCGGGCACTTCCGGGAGGACTTCCCGGAGCGCGACGACGCCAACTTCATGAAGCACTCGATGGTCTACCTCGACCCCTCCTCCCCCACCGCGGGGATCCGGCAGGAGACGAAGCCCGTCATCTTCACCCGCTACGAGCCCATGGAGCGTAAGTACTGATGTCTACCGCACACACTCCCGACCGCCCCGAGGACGGCCGCGACGACGACCCGCAGGACCGCGCCCCCGAGCACGGCCACGAGCCGGGGCACGACCAGGACGACCGGGCCGGCTACAAGACCGACGCGGACGCCGGGTCCGCCGACGAGCGCGACGACGCCGACGCCCCGGCCGTGGACCCCGCCGCCGAGAACGCCGAGGGCGAGGCGCCCGCCGCGCGCGTGGACCTGCCCGAGGAGCAGCAGGGCGAGCAGGAGATCCCCACCTTCGACCTCACCCTGCAGATCCGCCGCTACAACCCGGAGCTCTCCGACGAGGTGCACTGGGACGAGTTCAAGCTCACCATGTACGGCACCGACCGCGTGCTGGACGCCCTGCACAAGGTCAAGTGGGAGATCGACGGCTCGCTGTCCTTCCGCCGCTCCTGCGCCCACGGCGTGTGCGGCTCGGACGCGATGCGCATCAACGGCCAGAACCGCCTCGCCTGCAAGGTGCTGCTCAAGGACCTCGACCTGTCCAAGCCCGTCACGGTGGAGCCCATCAAGGGCCTGCCGTGCGAGAAGGACCTGATCGTGGACATGGAGCCGTTCTTCCAGTCCTACCGCGAGATCATGCCGTTCCTGGTGGCCGGCGGCAACGAGCCGACCATGGAGCGCTACCAGTCCCAGGAGGACCGGGCGCGCTTCGACGACACCACCAAGTGCATCCTGTGCGCCGCGTGCACGTCGTCGTGCCCCGTGTTCTGGACCGACGGCCAGTACTTCGGGCCGGCGGCGATCGTCAACGCGCACCGGTTCATCTTCGACTCCCGCGACGACGCCGGGGACCTGCGCCTGGAGATCCTCAACGACAAGGAGGGCGTGTGGCGGTGCCGCACGACCTTCAACTGCACCGAGGCGTGCCCGCGCGGCATCCAGGTCACGAAGGCCATCGCCGAGGTCAAGAACGCCATCCTGAGCCGCTCCATGTGAGCGTGCCCCGAGGCCGCGGCGGCCCGTCCCCTGCACGGCAGGGGGCGGGCCGCCGTCGTGGGGGCGGGGCGCCGGCCCGGACGCCGGCTCAGCGGCGGACCGACAGGGCGGCCATGGGCACCACGGTGACGGCCACGGCCTCGCCGTCCGGCTGCACCCGCCCGCCGTGCTGGTCCGCGTGCACGATCGCCCCGATCGCCGCGGAGAACAGCAGGATCTGGTTGAACAGGTAGAACCACAGGAGCACGCCGACCACGAGGGCCACCGAGAGCAGGTACGGGTTGGTGGTGGCCCCGGCCACGATCGCCCCTCCGATGTAGCGCAGCGCGAAGTTGCCGGCCGCCGCGGCGAGCACGGTCACGACCAGGGCGCGCCGGGTCATCCGCAGCCCGGCGACGCCCCGCACGAGCTCGAGGGCGAACAGCGCGTCGAGCACGACGACGAGCAGCGTGCTCAGCGTCCAGGTCAGCCCGGTGCGCAGCCACTCGGGTCCGCGGCCCCAGCCGAGCTCCCCGGTGAAGTCGAGCAGGAAGCCCAGGAAGCCCGAGGCCGCGCCGTTGGCCACGACCGACAGCGCGAGCAGCACGCCCAGCACCAGCAGGCCCAGCAGGTCCCTGGGCACGGCCGCGATGGGCAGGCCCTGCGCCGGGGGCAGCTCGAAGAGCCGGCGGAACGCGAGCCGCACCCCCGAGACCCAGCGCCAGCCGGCGAAGAACAGGACCGCACCGCCGATCACCGTGGCGAGGGTGAAGGGCCGCGTGTCCTCGAGCAGCTCCAGGGGGACCACTCCCCCGTCCCCGGTGTCGAGCAGACCGGGCACGCGCTCGGTCACGGCCTCCACCACGGCGTCCCGCACCAGGGGGTCGTTGCCGAGGAACACGCCGATCACGGAGAAGCCCATCACCAGCAGGGCCGTGGAGGCGAAGATCAGCACGAAGGACAGGCCCGCCGCCATGAGCGGGCCGCCGTGGAAGAGGTAGTGCAGCACCACCCGGACCGGCATCCGCCGGTACACCGCGGTGAGCGCCGCCCCGAGCGCCGCGCCGGCCACGGCGCGGGCGCCGGCGCCCGCGGCCCGCTGCTCGCGCAGCAGCGCCCGCCGGCGCAGGGCCTCGCGCCGCATGCCGTGCCGGTCGATCGCGCGGGGCGGCAGCTCCGGGGCGGGAGCGGTGCGGGGACCGGCGCGGGTGCTCATGGCCGGGGCGGCTCAGCGCCGGTCGCCGTCGCGGCCCCGGAAGGGGAACTCCTCGCGGATCTGCCAGACGCCGAGGCCGTCGAGCTCGTAGAGGCCGATCCGGTCCACGAGGAACCCGGCGCGGTAGGTCCGCAGCATGTCCTGCGCACGGTCGAGGTCCTCCTCCTCCACGGCCTGGGCGATCGTGACGTGCGGGTGGAACTCGAAGGGGGACGCCGAGACGAGCTGCTCCTCGTGCAGGGCCTCGTGCAGCGCCCGGCACTGCTCCTCGCCCTCCTGGATGCGCAGGTAGACCACCGGGCTCACGGGGCGGAACGTGCCGGTGCCGTTGATCTCCACCCGGAACGGCTCCCACTCCCGGGCCACGGAGCCCACCCGCTCCACAACCTCGTCCCAGCTCTCCGCCTGCGGGGCGATCATCAGGGTGATGTGCGCCGGCACCGCGTAGGAGGCCGGGTCCCCGAAGGACGCGCGCCAGTCCTGCAGCTCCCGGCCCACGGGCTCGGGCAGCTCGATCACCACGCCCGCGTACACCTGGCCGGGGCGGATGGTGGGGGACTGCTGCGTACGGGTCAACTCAACTCCTCACAGGACGGGACCCAGCCTAGCCCAGCCCCCCGGACCCGCCCAGGCGCGGCAGGAAGCCCATCCGGTCGTAGACCCCCGCCAGCGTCCGCACGGTGATCTCCCGGCCCTTCTCGGCGCCCCGGGCGAGGAGGCGGTCCAGCTCCGCGGGATCGTCGAGCAGCTCGTGGGCGCGCGCCTGGATGGGCTCCAGGGTCTCGGTGACCACCTCGGCCAGGCCGACCTTGAGGTGGCCGTACAGCTTCCCCTCGTACTCCCCCACGACGTCGTCCACGGCCCGGCCGGTGAGCGCCGAGTAGATGGTGAGCAGGTTCGCGATGCCGGGCTTGGCCTCCCGGTCGAAGCGGATCTCGGTGCCGTCGTCGGTGACCGCGGATTTGATCTTCTTCGCGTTCTTCTTGGCCGGGTCCAGCAGCCGGATCAGCCCGTTCTCCGACGCGGCGGACTTGGACATCTTCGCGGTGGGGTGCTGCAGGTCGTAGATCTTGGCGGACTCGGCGAGGATCTTCGGGTCCGGGACCACGAACGTGTCCCCGAACCGGGCGTTGAACCGCTGGGCGAGGTTGCGGGTCAGCTCGAGGTGCTGACGCTGGTCCTCGCCCACGGGAACCTGGTGGGCCTGGTAGATCAGGATGTCCGCGGCCATGAGCACCGGGTAGGCGAACAGGCCCACCGTGGCGTTCTCGGCGCCCTGCTTGGCGGACTTGTCCTTGAACTGGGTCATCCGGGACGCCTCGCCGAAGCCCGTGATGCAGTTGAGCGCCCACGCCAGCTGCGCGTGCTCGGGCACGTGGGACTGCACCAGCAGGGTGGAGCGCTCGGGGTCGATGCCCGCGGCGATGTACTGGGCCGCCGTGACACGGGTGCGCTGGGCCAGGGTGGCGGGGTCCTGCTCGGCGGTGACGGCGTGCAGGTCGGCCACGAAGAACACGCACTCGTTGTCGTCCTGCAGGTCCACCCAGTTGCGCACCGCGCCCACGTAGTTGCCCAGGTGCAGGGAGTCCGCCGAGGGCTGCACCCCCGAGACGACACGGGGCTTGCCGGAGGCGGTGGGGACGTCGAACGGGGCGGGCTCAGGGGTCACGGTGCGGGGTCCTTCGATCGGGCGTGCGCGGGCGGCGCGGAACGGGAACGGGGTCAGAACTGGTAGTCGACCACCACGGGCGCGTGGTCGGAGAAGCGGGTGTCGTAGCTGGGGGCACGGTCCACCACGGCGGTCGCGGCCCGGTCCGCGAGCCCCGGGGTGGCCATGTGGTAGTCGATGCGCCACCCGGCGTCGGTGTCGAAGGCCTTGCCGCGGTAGGACCACCAGGTGTACGGCCCGGGCACCGGTCCGGCCAGGTCCCGGGCGACGTCCCGGTACCCGTGCTCGCCGAGGAAGCGGTCGAAGTAGGCGCGCTCCTCGGGCAGGAAGCCGGCGTTCTTGACGTTGCCCTTCCAGTTCTTGATGTCGAGCTCGGTGTGGCCCACGTTGAGGTCGCCGACGACGAGCACGTGGTCGCTGCTCCGGGCGAGCTCCGGCAGCCGCTCGGTCATGGCGTCGAGGAAGCGGTACTTGTCGTCCTGGCGGGGGGTGCCGACCTCCCCGGAGTGGACGTAGGCCGAGACCACGGTCAGGGTGCTGCCGTCGGCCAGGGCGTGGTCGGTCTCGACCCACCGGCCCGAGGTCTCGAAGTGCTCGGGGCCGATGGAGCCGCGCCGGGCGACCGGCAGCAGCGACCCGCCGTGCGCGTCGCGGCGGGTGGCCACGGCCACGCCGGCCCGGCCCTTGTCGGCCGCCTCGGCGTGGTGGACGTCCCAGGTCTGCTCGTCGAGCAGCTCCCGGACGATCCGGTCGGGGGCGCGGACCTCCTGCAGGCAGAGGATGTCGACGTCACGGCCGCTCAGCCAGTCGGCCATGCCGCGCTTGTAGGCGGCGCGGATGCCGTTGACGTTGACCGTGGCGACGCGCAGGAGGTTCTCGGGGCGGGACATGCGGGGGCACCTGGCTTCCGGGTGGTGACGAGCGGGGGGCGTGCTGCGGGGAGTGCTGCGGGGCGGGCGGCGGTCAGTCGACCACGGTGCCGCTGAGGGGTTCCTGGCGCAGCATGCTCATCCCGTTGCCGGCCGTGATGTCGATCGTGTCGAGGGCGCGGTCCAGGGCCTCGCGCTCGGGGCCCTCGACCGGCAGCGCGGCGAGCTCCTGCTTGATCACCTTGGACTGCACCAGGACGATCTGGAAGCTGTGCGAGAGCTTCTCGTCCCGCATCGAGTCCGCGGCACCGGAGCGGGTGGCGGCGGGGGCACGGCCGGAGCCGCTGCGCAGCTGCTCCCGGGCCTCGTCCACCTGCCGGCGGCCGAACCGGGCGGCCCTGCGGACCATGAGCACCACCCAGGTGGCGAGCATCAGCCAGCCGAGGGCGATGCCGGCCAGCGTCCAGCCCAGCCACGAGTTCGCGTTCGCGGCCTGCAGCAGGGCGACCACGAAGATGACCACGAGCACGGCCAGGCCGAGCGCCGTGCCCCACCGGGCGGCACGGCCGCCGGGCTCGGCGGCCGGGGAGGAGGACGGGGTCGGTGATCCGAGGGAGCGCATGGTCCCATTGTCGCAAATCCCGGCCCGGGCCACGAACCGGCGCGGGCGCCCGCTCGCCCGGTGCCGGGAACGGCCGCGCCCCGGGAGCGGCGGCTCCCGGGGCGCGGTGGGCGGTGCTCAGCGGAGGCCGGCGTGCCGCTCGGCGGTCTCCACGACGTTGAGCAGCAGCATGGCCCGGGTCATGGGCCCGACCCCGCCGGGGTTCGGCGAGATCCAGGAGGCCTTCTGCTCGGCGGCCGGGTCGATGTCCCCGGTGAGCTTCTTCTTCCCGGTCTCGGGGTCCTCCACCCGGGAGACCCCGACGTCGAGGAGCACCACGCCGTCCTTGAGGCGGTCGGCCGTGATCATGTGCGGTCGGCCGGCGGCGGCCACGACGACGTCGGCCTGCGCCAGCAGCTCGTCGAGGTTCTGCGTGCCGGTGTGGGCGAGCGTGACCGTGGCGTTGATCTCCTTGCGGGTGAGCAGCAGCCCGATCGGCCGTCCGACCGTCACGCCGCGGCCCACGACGAGCACGTGCCGGCCCGCGAGCTCGACGCCGTTGCGGCGCAGCAGCTCGATCACCCCGTTCGGCGTGCACGGCAGCGGGGAGGTCATCGGCTCGGAGACGTTGAGCACCAGGCGGCCGAGGTTCGTCGGGTGCAGCCCGTCGGCGTCCTTGTCCGGGTCCACGCGCTCGAGGATCGCGTTCGTGTCGATGTGCTCCGGCAGCGGCAGCTGGACGATGTAGCCGGTGCACGCGGGGTCCGCGTTGAGCTCGTCGAGGACGCGCTCGAGCTCCTCCTGGGAGACGTCCGCGGGGAGGTTGCGGCGGATCGAGGAGATGCCGACCTCGGCGCAGTCCTGGTGCTTGCCGCCCACGTAGGAGTGCGAGGCGGGGTCGTCGCCCACCAGCACCGTGCCGAGACCGGGGGTGACCCCCCGCTCCGCGAGCGCGGCGACGCGCTCGGCGAGCTCGGCCTTGATCGCGGCGGAGGCCGCCCGTCCGTCGAGGACCTGCGCGCCCACGCTCACCACTCCTCGAGGCCGTCGTAGAGCGGGAAGTCCGCGGCGAGCCGGTCCACGCGGGCCCGCAGGGCGGGGATGTCCGCCCCGGGCTTGAGGGCGGTCGCGATGATCTCGGCGACCTCCTCGAACTCGGGGGCGCCGAAGCCGCGGGTGGCCAGGGCGGGGGTGCCGATCCGCAGCCCGGAGGTGACCATCGGCGGGCGCGGGTCCCACGGCACGGCGTTGCGGTTGACGGTGATCCCGGCCCGGTGCAGGAGGTCCTCGGCCTGCTTGCCGTCCAGCTCGGAGTGGCGCAGGTCCACGAGGACCAGGTGCACGTCGGTGCCGCCGGTCAGCACGGAGACCCCGGCCGCGGCCACGTCGTCGGCGCCGAGGCGCTCGGCCAGGATGCGCGCGCCCTCGACGGTGCGCTCCTGGCGGGCGCGGAACTCCTCGGTGGCGGCGATCCTGAAGGCCACGGCCTTGCCCGCGATGGCGTGCATGAGCGGTCCGCCCTGCTGGCCCGGGAAGACGGCGGAGTCGATCTTCTTCTTCAGCTCGCCCGTGGTCAGGATCACGCCGGAGCGGGGACCCGCGAGGGTCTTGTGCACGGTGGAGGTCACCACGTGGGCGTGCGGCACGGGGTTCGCGTGCAGGCCCGCGGCCACGAGGCCCGCGAAGTGGGCCATGTCCACCCACAGCTTCGCCCCGACCTCGTCGGCGACCGAGCGGAACGCCTCGAAGTCCAGCTCCCGCGAGTACGCGGACCAGCCGGCCACGATGACCTGCGGGCGCTCGGCGAGGGCCTGCTCCCGCACCTTGTCCATGTCGATGGTGTAGGTCTCGGGATCGACCTCGTAGGCGGCGATCTCGTAGAGCTTGCCGGAGACGTTGAGCTTCATCCCGTGCGTGAGGTGGCCGCCGTGGGCCAGGGAGAGGCCCATCAGCTTGTCGCCGGGGGTCATCAGCGCCTGCATGACCGCCGTGTTGGCCTGGGCCCCGGAGTGGGGCTGGACGTTGGCGTGCTCGGCGCCGAACAGGGCCGTGGCCCGGTCCCGGGCGAGGTTCTCGACGACGTCGACGAACTCGCAGCCGCCGTAGTAGCGGCGCCCGGGATAGCCCTCGGCGTACTTGTTCGTCAGCACCGAGCCCTGGGCCTCGAGGACCGCGCGGGGCGCGAAGTTCTCGGAGGCGATCATCTCGAGGGTGCCGCGCTGGCGGCCGAGCTCGTCGGCGATGGCCGCCGCGATCTCCGGATCGACCTCGGCGAGGGGCTGGTTGGTGACGGACGGGGACGTGCTCGTGGACATGCCGCTCCTGAAGTCGGGGACCGTGGGTGGACCGTCTACGAGTTTAGGCGATGCCGCAGGACCAGGTCCCGCCCGGCGTGCGCGGACCGGCCGACGACCCGCTCGAGGGGTCCCTGCCCCCGGGACCGGCGCCAGAGGACGGCGAGGACGGTGCCCGTCAGGACGTGCACCAGGAACCACAGCACCGGCCGCTCGTAGTGCAGCTCCAGGAAGAGGCCGAGCAGGTGCGCCGAGTAGAGGGTCAGGGTCATCGAGCCGGCCGCGACCAGCGGCAGCAGCACGTGCTCCGCCCGGCGGGCCACCAGCAGGCACAGGCCCAGCACGAGGGCCCCGGTGCCCACCCCGCTCAGCAGGGCGAGCGGGGTGTTGGTGTGCGGCCCGGTGACGGCCAGCCACCACCAGCTGGAGGAGGGCAGGACGGGGTCCGGCCCGTACACGATGACGTCCTGGACGTCCTCCCGGCCCAGGAATGGGCTCGCGGCGAGCAGGCGCTCCATGCCGCCCAGGGGGTGCAGCAGCAGCCAGGAGGTGACGGCGGCCACCGCCGCGAGCGCGGCCCCGCCGAGCAGCAGGCCGAGCTGGGTGCGCGCGGCCGAGAGGTCCAGCCGTCCCAGCGCCAGGCCCACCAGGAGATAGACGAGATAGGTGACCCCCGGGTAGGAGCCGGTCACGAGCAGCTGGGCGAGGGTCGTGCCCGGCTCGGCGAGCAGCTCGGCGACGCCGGGGTTGTGGACGGCGAACCCGGGCAGGGCGGGCCCCAGCGCGTGCACCAGGACGGGGCCGAGCACCGCGAGCCCTGCCGCCCAGGCGAGCAGGGTTCGCGCGGACAGGTGCAGGAAGGGCAGGGCGAGGAGGAAGAAGACGCCGTAGTAGACGAGGATGTTGTAGGCGGGCGGGTCGCCCGGCGAGAGCTGGTTGATCAGCAGCCCCAGCACCGTGATGAGCACCGCGCGCACCAGCAGCCCTGCCCGGTCCGCGGTCGTCCGGGGTCCCTCGTGCACCCGGGTCCCGCCCGAGCCGAGCGCCAGCCCCACACCGGCGAGCAGGGCGAACAGGGCCGCGGCCCGGCCGGAGAACAGCGTCCACTGGGCGGTGGCCTCGAAGGTCTCCGGGTCCCAGGACGGCAGGATGTGCACGGAGACCATGCCGAGCAGGGCGAGGCCGCGGGCCGCGTCGATCCCGGCCAGGCGCCGGCGGGCGCGCGGCGCGGCGGGCGGCGCCGCGGACCGGGCCTCCCCGACCGGGTGGTGGGTGTGCAGCATGACGGCGGTTCCCCTCTCGTGGTGCTCCGGCGGGCTCCTGCCCGCCGGGTCCGGGCCCCCGGCCCGTTTCCTGGTTCCACCTCAGCAGACGGGGATGTGGCGGCCTTATCGGCTTCCTGTGCCACGGCTGTGAAGTGCGTCCGCGAAGGACCCGGCGGCGGGTGCGGCGCTACGCTGAGGTCGGTCCCAGGTCGCCGGTGCCGCCGGCGGGGACCAGGAGGGAGCACGCCGTGACCGAGCCCGTGCAGCGGCCCACCGCCGTGGACCTCCCGCGTCTGCGGCACCCCGACGGCGCCCCGGTGCGCGCGCTCGTCGTCGACGACGAGCCGCTGCTGGCGCAGATGGTGTCCATGGGCCTGTCGATGCTGGGCTGGGAGGTGCGCTCCGCCCACGACGGCGACGCCGCGGTGGCCGAGGCCCGCCGCTTCCGGCCCGACGTGCTGGTGCTGGACGTCATGCTCCCGGGCTGCTCGGGGGTGGAGGTGCTCGAGCGGATCCGCTCCTTCTCCCCCACCGTCCCGGCCCTGTTCCTCACCGCGAAGGACAGCACCGAGGACCGCATCACCGGCCTCGCGGCGGGCGGGGACGACTACGTGACGAAGCCGTTCGACATGGAGGAGCTGCTGCTGCGGCTGCACCGCCTGGTGCAGCGTGCGGGCATCGCCCACCCGGACTCCGCCGAACTGGTCGTGGGCGACCTCGTGCTCAACGCGGACACGCGGGAGGTCCGCCGGGGCGGCGCCGAGATCGCGCTGACCGCCACCCAGTTCGACCTGCTGCGCTGCCTCATGGAGAACGCGCGCCGGGTGCTCAGCAAGCCGCAGCTCCTCGAGCTGGTCTGGGGCTATGACTTCGGCGGCCAGACCAACGTCGTGGAGCTCTACATCTCGTACCTGCGCAAGAAGGTCGACGCCGGCCGGCCGCCCATGATCCACACGGTGCGCGGCGCCGGCTACGTCCTCCGACCGGCCGAGTGAGCACCCTCCGATGAGCACCGGAGGCGCCGGTGCCCGGCCGCGGCTCCGCGGACCCGGCCGGGCGCTGCAGCTGCGCACCAAGCTGCTGCTGACGGTCCTGGCGCTGCTGACCGTCGCCTGCGCCGCGGTGGGCGCCTTGGGCCTCGCCGCGCTCAACGTGTCCCTGGGCGAGCAGCTGGACCGCCAGGTCCGGGACGCCTCCTTCCGCGCGATCGAGTACGGGGTCCGGGCCGCCGCCGGGCCCTCGGAGGAGCTGGAGGCCATGATGGACGTCCCCGCGCAGGGCGCGGGGACCCTCAATGCCCGGGTCGTGGACGGCGAGGTGGTCCGCGCCGGGCTCTTCGCCGCCGACGGGACGCGGCAGGAGCTGACCGACTCGGACCGGCGGCGGCTCGGGGAGCTCGTGACGGCGCTCGGCGCGGAGTCGGACGAGGACGGGGGCGAGCAGTGGGGTCCCGTGGACGTGCAGCTGGCCGTGGGCGGCTACCGGGTGCTGGTGGTCGACGACCCGTGGGACTGGGGGCTCGTGCTGACCGGCCTGCCGCTGGCCGACAAGGAGCACACCCTGCGCAGCTTCGGGGTGAGCACCGCGGCGATCTCGACCGGCGCCATCGCCGCCACGGGGCTGCTCGGCCTCGTCGTCGTCCGGCGCACCCTGCGCCCCGTGGAACGGCTCTCCGACGTGGCGACCCGCGTCTCGGAGCTCGACCTCGACCACGGGGAGGTGGTCCTGCCCGTCGGGGCCGTGGCGCCGGCCGCGCACCCCGACACGGAGGTGGGCCGGCTCGGCCACGCCTTCGGGCGGATGCTGGACAACGTCGGCCACGCCCTGGTCGCCCGCCAGCGCAGCGAGACGCGCGTGCGCCGGTTCGTGGCCGACGCCAGCCACGAGCTGCGCACCCCGCTGGCCAGCATCCGGGGCTACGCGGAGCTGATCCGGCTCACCGAGCCGATGAGCCCGCAGGGCCGCGGCTCCCTGTCCCGGGTGGAGTCCGAGGCGGCGCGGATGACCGCGCTCGTCGAGGACCTGCTGCTGCTCGCGCGCCTGGACGAGGGCCGGGCGGTGGTCACCGAGGACGTCGACCTCCTCGAGCTGGTGATCGAGACGGTCAGCGACCTCCGGGTGGCGGCGCCCGGCCACGTCTGGCGCCTCGAGCTGCCCGACGAGCCCGTGCTCGTGCGGGGCGACCCGGCCCAGCTGCGCCAGGTGCTCATCAACCTGCTCGCCAACGCCCACCAGCACACGCCCGCCGGGACCACCGTCACCGCGTCCCTCACCGTGGAGACCGACGGCACCGTGGAGCCCGGCGGCGGGCCCCGGACCCGCGGCGAGGCCGTGCTCGCGGTGGCCGACGACGGCCCCGGCGTCGGCGCGGACTTCCTCGAGCACATCTTCGCCCGCTTCGCCCGGGAGGACCACGCCCGGGCCGGGACCTCCCGCGGCACGGGTCTGGGGCTCTCGATCGTGGAGGCCATCGTGCACGCGCACCACGGGCGGATCGACGTCAGCAGCGTCCCGGGCAGCACCCGGTTCACGGTCCGCCTGCCCCGGGCGGACCACTGAGCGGACGCGGCTTGCCCCTGCGGGCCCCGGGCCGTTTAATGAACTGGTCAGGAACCGTCGGCACGGACGGCCGTCACCGCTCCCGTGCCAAACCGCAACGCCGCGTCCGGGGTCCGTCGCGTGCCGTGTGCTGGAGTCTCTCCGTGCGGTTCCGGGGGCCACGGGAAACACACCCACTTCCGGAGGAACTCTCGTGAACGCACTGCCCACCGCCCCGTTCACCGCGTCCCTGCCGCGCATCCAGGGCCCGGACGCACCGGCCCAGGCGGTCGACCAGCTGCGCATCCCGCACGAGGCCGTGATCTTCGACATGGACGGGGTGGTCACCGACACCGCCGCCGTGCACGCCGCGGCCTGGAAGACCCTCTTCGACGCGATCCTGGCCGACGACCGGCTCGAGCCGGCCGAGGAGGGCACCACGGTGGACCGGCGGCCCTTCGACGCCGACGCGGACTACCGCCACTACGTGGACGGCAGGCGGCGCGAGGACGGGATCCGCTCCCTGCTCGCCGCCCGCGGCGCACGCCTGCCCGAGGGCGACGAGACGCCGGGGGCGTGGACCGTGCAGGGCCAGGCCGTGCTGAAGAACACCTACTTCCAGGACGCCCTGCAGGTCCAGGGCGTGCGGGTCTTCGACCGGACCGTGGCGCTCATCGAGCGGCTGCGCGGGGCCGGGGTGCCGGTGGGCCTCGTGACCGCGAGCCGCAACAGCGTCCCGGTGCTCGCGGCGGCCGGGCTGCAGGACTCCTTCGACATCATCGTGGACGGCCACTTCGCCGCCGAGCACGGCCTGCCCGGCAAGCCGGCCCCCGACACGTTCCTCACCTGCGCGAAGATGCTCGGCGTGAACCCGGCCCGGTCCGTGGTGGTGGAGGACGCCGTGTCCGGGGTGCAGGCCGCGGCCGCCGGCGGCTTCGGCATGGTCGTGGGCATCCGCCGCCACGGCGAGCGCAACGACCTGTACCGGGCCGGGGCCACGATCGTGCTCAACGACGTCGGGGAGCTCGACCTCGGCGCCCGCCGCGACGACCCCTGGAAGCTGGTCTTCGAGGGCTTCGACCCGACCACCGAGGCCCGGCGGGAGACCCTCCTGACGCTGGCGAACGGCTACATGGGCGTGCGCGGGTCCGCCTGCGAGTTCCCCGACAACGGGGTGCACTACCCCGGCAACTACCTGGCCGGCATCTTCAACCGGGTGGTGAGCCACCTGAGCGGCCGCGACGTCGAGCACGAGTCCATGGTCAACGCCCCCAACTGGACCCACCTGGACCTGCGCGTCTCCGGCGGCGACTGGTGGTCGGAGGGCGGGCTGGTCCCGTCCGACGAGCGGACCGAGCTCGACCTGCGCCGCGGCCTGCTCATCCGGTCCCTGACCCTCACCGACCTCAACGGCGACCGGGGCGAGGACGGCGCCCGCGCCCGGCTGGAGATCGTCCAGCGCCGCCTCGTGTCGCTGCGCTTCCGGCACCTGGGGGCGCAGGAGACCACGGTGACCGCCCGGGGGTTCTCCGGACGGCTGCACCTGCGCACGGGCATCGACCCCAGCGTGCGCAACAACGGGGTCGCGGAGTACCAGGACCTCAACGACCACCACCTCGTGGACCTCGAGTCGACGTCCCTGCCCGACGACCACGAGACCCTGCTCTCCCACGTGCGCACCACCCAGTCCAAGATCGAGATCACCACGGCCCAGCGCACCACCATCGAGGGCGGCCAGAACGTCCGGGAGCGCCGCGAGATCCGCCCGGGCGGCACCGAGTTCCGCCGCCACCAGGTCAACATCGCCGACGGCCGCCCGGTGATCATCGACTCGACCACGGCGGTGGTCACGAGCCGCGACGCGGCGATCGGCTCGCCCCGCGAGGGCGCGCTCGCGGAGCTGGACCGCAACCCCAGCGGCGTCCGGGGCCTGCTGCCCTCGCACGAGATCGAGTGGTCGCTGCTGTGGGACCGCTTCGACGTGGACGTGTGCCCGGACCCGGAGAACAGCACCGGGGAGCTGTGCCTGACCCAGCTGGCGCTGCGGGTGCACCTGTTCCACGTGGCCCAGACGCTGGCCCCGCACATGTCCCTGCGCGACGCCGGCGTCCCGGCCCGCGGTCTGCACGGCGAGGGCTACCGGGGGCACATCTTCTGGGACGAGCTCTACATCCTCCCGGTGGTCAACCTGCACCAGCCGCAGGTGACGCGCGCCCTGCTGTCCTACCGGTGGCGCCGGCTGCCCATGGCGAAGCACCGGGCCACCGAGTTCGGGCTCGAGGGCGCCGCGTTCCCGTGGCAGTCGGGCTCCGACGGCCGGGAGGAGACCCCGCCGGAGCTGTTCAACCACCACTCCAACCGGTGGCTGCCGGACAACTCGTGGCGCCAGTTCCACGTGGGCCTCGCGATCGCCTACAACGCCTGGATCTACTACGAGACCACCGGCGACCTGGACTGGCTGGCCGGCCAGGGCTCGGAGCTGATCATCGGGATCACCCGGCTCTTCGCGTCCCTCACGGACTACGACCCCGCGGACGGCCGCTTCCACATCGCCGGGGTCATGGGCCCGGACGAGTACCACGACGGCCCGCGCGGCCAGCACGGCGGCGGCCTCAAGGACAACGCCTACACGAACGTGCTGGCGGCCTGGCTGTTCCGGCACAGCGCCCACATCTTCCACGACATGGTGGAGCACCAGCGCGAGGAGCTCTCCGCCCGCTTCGACCTCTCGCCGGAAGAGGTCGGGACGTGGCAGCAGATGGCCGAGCGGATGTTCGTGCCGTTCAACGCGGACGGCACCATCAGCCAGTTCCACGGCTACGACGACCTCGACGAGCTGGACTGGGAGTACTACCGGGCCAAGTACCGCAACATCGGCCGCCTCGACCTCCTGCTGGAGAACGAGGGCGACATGACCAACAACTACAAGCTGGCCAAGCAGGCCGACACGATCATGCTGGTCTACCTCTTCGGTCCCGACGGCCTGGTCGAGGAGCTCGGCCGGATGGGCTACGACGTGGACCACGCCGCGATCGAGCGCACCGTCGACTTCTACATCGCGCGCTCCTCCCACGGCTCCTCGCTCTCCCGGGTGGTCAACGCCTCGGTGCTCGCGTGGCTGCACCCGGACCGTTCGTGGTCGTCCTTCCAGGACGCCCTGCTGGTGGACCTCGACGACACCCAGGGCGGGACCACGGGCGAGGGCATCCACCTGGGCGCCATGGCCGGCTCGGTCGACGTCGTGACCCGCGCCTACGCGGGGCTGCGCGTGCGGGGCGGGTGGCTCGAGTTCGACCCGGCCCTGCCGAGCCAGCTGCAGTCGGTGACGTTCACGGTGCTGTACCGCGGGCAGGTGATCCGGGTCTGCATCGACCACCACGTCCTGGAGCTCGAGGGCTCCTCCCGCCGCGCGGACGACGTCACGATCCACGTGCACGGCGCGGAGTACGTGCTCAAGGGCGGCCAGAAGATCCGGGTGGCCCTCCAGCACGGGCACCAGCGCTCCGCGCGCCCGGCGGTCACCCGGCAGGACGCCTGAGCCGCGGGCCGCGGCTCCGCCGCTAGGCTGGGCGCATGGGACACTCCACGACGCCCGGCCTGGTCCTCCCGCACGGCGGGCACGAGCCCCGGATCGACCCGTCCGCCTTCGTGGCCCCGACCGCCACGGTCGTGGGCGACGTCGAACTGGGCCCGGGGTCCGGGACCTTCTACGGCGCCGTGGTGCGCGGGGACCGCTCCCCCGTCCGGCTGGGGGCGCGCTCGAACCTGCAGGACAACGTGGTGGTCCACTCCGATCCCGGCCACGCCTGCACGATCGGCGCGGACGTGAGCGTCGGCCACGGCGCCGTGGTGCACGGCTGCACCGTGGAGGACGAGGTCCTGGTCGGGATGAACGCGACCGTCCTCAACGGCGCCGTGATCGGCACGGGCTCCCTGGTCGCCGCGGGCGCCGTCGTCCTGGAGGGCACCGTGGTGCCGCCGCGCTCGCTGGTGGCCGGGGTGCCGGCCAAGGTCCGGCGCGAGCTCACGCAGGAGGAGCAGGAGAAGGTCCGGGCCAACGCGCGGACCTACGTGCAGCTCTCCGCCGAGCACCGCCGGCTCAACGCCTGACCCAGCTCAAGGCCTGACCCGGCTCCATGCCTGACCCGGCTCCGCGCCGCACCGGGTCGTGGTTCCCGGACACGGCACCCGGTCACTGCGCCGCGAGGGTGCGCGCGTAGTCGAGGTACGCGCCGTGGTCAAAGCCGGGCAGCAGGCAGGACTGCACCACCCAGCCCTGCAGCACCGAGAGGATGGCCTGGGCGAACATCCCGGCCCACTCCCGGGCCGCGCCGGGGTCGAGCCCCAGCTCCTCGGCCGCCCACCGCCCGTAGCGCTCCTCGACGCGGTCCCGCACACGTCCCAGGTGCTCCCCGGCCAGCGCGGCCAGACCCGGGTCGGTCACGGCGCCGCCCCACGTGATGAGCAGCAGGCGGGTGGTGGCCGGGTCCGCGGCCAGCCGCTCCAGCAGCCCCACGACCCACGCGGCGGGGTCGGTGCGGGGCTCGTCCTCCGCGGCCGCGAGGACCCGGTCCAGGGCGGCGCGGGCGGCCGCCGCCACGAGCTCCTGCTTGCTCGGGAAGTGGTTGTACAGTGCTCCCGCGGACAGCCCCGTGGCGGCGATGATGCGGTGCATCGACGCCCCCTCGAAGCCGTGCTCGAGGAAGCACTCGCTGGCGGCGGCCACGATCTCGCGGCGGCGTTCGTCCTTGTACTGCTGGCTCACCCGGGGCACGGGGCCAGTCTAGGCGACGAACGGTCGTTCGATCGGCGCGGCCGGGGAGGGCGGGCCGCGGCCCGGAGCGGGCGGCCTCGAACGGGCGGCCCGGTGCGACGGCGCCGGGCGGGCAGCGCTCAGCGGGTGGCGCCGGGGAACGGCGTGGCAGAATGCGCCCATGCCCGCTCAGACCCTCAGCCCGTTCGTCGCCGCCTCCCTCGACGCCGCCCACCTCGACGACCCCGGCACCGCGACGGGCCGCACGCTCGGATGGGGCGTGGTCAGCACCGGCGGCATCGCGGAGAAGGTGGTCGCGGACATCGCCGCGCTGCCCGACGCCCGGCTGGTGGCCGTGAGCTCGCGGGACCAGCACCGCGCGGAGGACTTCGCCCGCCGGCACGGGGTGGAGCGCGCCTACGGCAGCACCGCCCCCGCCACGGGCCTGGACCGCCTGGCGGCCGACCCGGACGTGGAGATCGTCTACGTGGCCACCCCGCACGGCTACCACCACCGGGACGTCTCGGCGCTGCTGCGGGCCGGCAAGCACGTGGTGTGCGAGAAGGCCCTCGCCATGACCGCGGCGGAGGTCCGGGACCTGTTCCGCCTGGCCCGCGAGCACGGCGTCTTCCTCATGGAGGCCGTCTGGACCCGCATGACCCCCGGCTTCCGCACCGCGATGCGCTGGGTCCGGGAGGGCCGGCTCGGCCGGGTGCGCTCGGTCGAGGGGTCCATCGGCATGCACCGCCCCCTCGACCCGGCCCACCGGCTGTTCCGCCGGGCCGACGGCGGAGGCGTGCTGCTGGACATGATGGTCTATCCGCTGACCTGGACCTCCGCCGTGCTCGGCGCCCCGGAGCGCTGGAGCGCCCGCGCGGAGCTCGGCGCCACCGACGTGGACGTGGACACCGCCCTGACCCTGGACTACGGCCACGGCCGGGCCCACGTGAGCGGCACCCTGTCCAGCACGGTCCCGCACCAGGTGACGCTCAGCGGCACGGAGGGCTGGCTGCGCGTGGACGGCCGGATCAACTGCCCCACCACCCTGGTGCTGCAGACCGCCGCCGGCGCCCGCGGCGGCGCCGACCCCGCGGTGGAGCGCGTGGCCGTGCCGGGCGCGGGCTACGTCTTCGAGATGCGGGAGGCCACCCGCTGCGTGCAGCAGGGCCTGCTCGAGTCCCCCGTGATGCCGTGGGCCGACTCCCTCGAGCTCGTGGAGCTCTTCGACCGGGTGCGGGAGCGGATCGGCGTGCGGTACCCCCACGACACCCGCTGAGCCGACACCCGCTGACACGACGCACCCGCGCACGGCGCCCGCCGACGGGCGGTTCGCCGTGGGCGATCCGAGCCCGGACCTGTTGAAGAGCTCCCAGGGCGGCACTATCATGGTCAACAGTTGAGTTGATCCGACTCAACTAAATGTCGAAGACATTGCTCACATGGTTGAGGAGATGATTGACGTGGCCACGATGTTCACCCCGTTCAACGATTTCGACCGGCTCGCCGCCTCGCTGTTCGCCCGGCAGGGCCTGCGCGAGATGCCCATGGACCTGTACCGGGACGGCGACCAGTACATCCTGCGGGCTGACCTGCCGGGGATCGACCCCGACAGCGTCGACGTCGACGTCGACGGCCAGCTGCTGACCATCCGGGCGGAGCGGAAGCTGCCCGAGGTCCAGGACGTCCAGTGGATCACCCGGGAGCGGCAGAGCTCCTCGTTCGTGCGCCAGCTCAACCTGGGCCAGGGCATCGACATCCAGGGCATCGCCGCGAACTACGACAACGGCGTGCTCACGGTGACGATCCCCGTCTCCGCGCAGGCCAAGCCGCGCAAGATCCAGGTGGTCTCCGGCCAGGGCGAGCAGGTCTCCGGCCAGGGCGAGCAGCAGGCCCTGGGAGAGAGCCGGGACGGCTCCGGCGACCGCGTGATCGGCGAGGGCGAGCTCGTCAACGGCGAACGCTCCACGCAGTCCACCGAGGGCTGAGCCCGGCCCGGCCGGCAGCCGCCCCGCACCGGCCGGGACGCCACGGCCCGGGCCCGTTCCCCCGCGGGGAACGGGCCCGCCGTCGTGCCCGGAGCCCCCGCACTCCCCGGGCGGCCAGCGGGCGGGGCGCCGCCTCGGGTATCTTGGCACCAGGAAGCACCACCCCGATCCGACGACATCCTGGGAGACAGCCCGCACATGGCCAAGATCATCTACACCCGCACCGACGAGGCGCCCCTGCTCGCCACCTACTCGTTCAAGCCGATCATCGAGGCCTACGCCTCGACCGCCGGCGTCGAGGTGGAGACCCGCGACATCTCCCTGGCCGGTCGCATCCTCGCCGCCTTCAACGACCGCCTGCCCGAGGACCAGCGGGTGGCCGACGCCCTCGCCGAGCTCGGCGAGCTGGCCAAGAAGCCCGAGGCCAACATCATCAAGCTCCCCAACATCTCCGCCTCCGTCCCGCAGCTGAAGGCCGCCGTCAAGGAGCTGCAGCAGCAGGGCGTGGACCTCCCGGACTACCCGGACGAGCCGCGCACCGAGGAGGAGCAGGAGGTCCGGGCCCGATACGACAAGATCAAGGGCTCGGCCGTCAACCCGGTGCTGCGCGAGGGCAACTCGGACCGCCGCGCCCCCTCCTCGGTGAAGAACTACGTCCGCAAGAACCCGCACCGGATGGGCGAGTGGACGGCGGAGTCGAGGACGAACGTCGCCACCATGGGCGCCGACGACTTCCGGGACAACGAGAAGTCCGTGGTCATGGAGGACGACGACACCCTGACGATCCGGCTGGTCGGCGAGGACGGCGGCACCACGGTGCTCAAGGAGTCCGTCCCCGTGCTGGCCGGCGAGGTCGTCGACGGCACCGTGATGCGGGCCGAGGCCCTGGACGCGTTCCTCGCGGAGCAGGTCGAGCGCGCCAAGCGGGAGGACGTCCTGTTCTCGGTGCACCTCAAGGCCACCATGATGAAGGTCTCCGACCCCATCATCTTCGGCCACGTGATCGAGGCCTTCTTCCCGGAGGTCTTCGCCACCCACGGCGCCGCCCTCGAGGAGGCCGGCCTGAGCTCCGACAACGGTCTCGCCGCGATCCTCGACGGCCTCGACGCCCTGCCGGCCGACGTGCGCGACGACGTGCGGGCCGGGATCGACAAGGGCCTCGCCGAGGGCCCGAAGCTCGCCATGGTGAACTCCGACAAGGGCATCACGAACCTGCACGTGCCCTCCGACATCATCGTCGACGCGTCGATGCCGGCCATGATCCGCACCTCCGGGCACATGTGGGGCCCCGAGGGCGAGGAGGCCGACACCCTCGCGGTGCTGCCGGACAGCTCCTACGCCGGGGTCTACCAGGTGGTCATCGACGACTGCCGCGCCAACGGCGCGTTCGACCCCACCACGATGGGTTCGGTGCCGAACGTGGGCCTCATGGCGATGAAGGCGGAGGAGTACGGCTCCCACGACAAGACCTTCGAGATCCCCGCGAAGGGCACCGTCCAGGTCGTCGACTCCTCCGGCGCCGTGCTCGTCGAGCACGAGGTCTCCCCCGGCGACATCTGGCGCGCGTGCCAGACGAAGGACGTCGCCATCCGGGACTGGGTCAAGCTCGCCGTGACCCGCGCCCGGGCCTCCTCGACGCCGGCCGTGTTCTGGCTGGACCGCACCCGCGCCCACGACACCAACCTCATCGCCAAGGTCGAGGAGTACCTGGCCGAGCACGACACCGAGGGCCTGCAGATCGAGATCATGTCCCCCGAGGAGGCCACCGCCTTCTCGATCGAGCGGATCCGCCGCGGCGAGGACACCATCTCGGTCACCGGCAACGTGCTGCGCGACTACCTGACCGACCTGTTCCCGATCCTGGAGCTGGGCACCTCCGCGAAGATGCTCTCGGTGGTCCCCCTCATCAACGGCGGCGGGCTGTTCGAGACGGGCGCCGGCGGGTCCGCGCCGAAGCACGTCCAGCAGCTGGTCGAGGAGAACCACCTGCGCTGGGACAGCCTCGGCGAGTTCCTCGCCCTGGCCGCGAGCCTCGACCACCTGGCGTCGACGGCGGACAACGCCCGCGCGCGCATCCTCGGCGAGACCCTGGACCGGGCCACGGGCACGTTCCTGGAGGAGAACAAGTCCCCGAGCCGGAAGGCCGGCGAGATCGACAACCGCGGCAGCCACTTCTACCTCGCCCTGTACTGGGCCCAGGAGCTGGCGCGCCAGGACGAGGACACCGAGCTGGCCCAGGCCTTCGCCTCCGTGGCGGAGCAGCTGGCCGAGAACGAGGACGCCATCAACGAGGAGCTGCTCTCCGTGCAGGGCCGGCCCGCCGACATCGGCGGCTACTACCGCCCGGACGACGCCAAGACGTTCTCGGTGATGCGCCCCTCGGAGACCTTCAACCGGGTCCTCTCCTCGCTGAGCGCATGAGCTGACCCCAGGAGCTGAACGCGCCCACCGGCGCGGGCAGCACGCACGGCGACGGCCGCACTCCCCGCGGGGAGTGCGGCCGTCGTCGTGCGGCTGCGTCCCACCGCCGTGCCGGGCGGCCGTCGGACGGCGCCGGGCTGCGGCGGTGGGGCGTCGGATCAGTGGAAGAAGTGCCGCGCTCCCGTGAAGTACATCGTCACGCCGGCGGCCTCGGCCGCGGCCACGACCTCCTCGTCCCGGATGGACCCGCCGGGCTGGACCACGGCGCGCACCCCGGCGTCCAGGAGCACCTGCAGACCGTCCGCGAACGGGAAGAACGCGTCCGAGGCCGCCACGGCCCCGCGGGCGCGCTCGGCGCCGTCCTCGCCGAGGGCGTTGGCGCGCTCCACGGAGAGCCTGCAGGAGTCCACCCGGTTGACCTGTCCCATGCCGATGCCCACGGAGGCGCCGTGGTCGGCGAGCAGGATCGCGTTGGACTTCACCGCCCGCAGCGCCTTCCAGGCGAAGGCGAGGTCGGCGAGCGTCCGCTCGTCCGCCGGCGTCCCCGCGGCCAGCGTCCAGCCGGCCGGGTCGTCGCCCTCGGCGTCGAGCCGGTCGGCGACCTGCAGCAGCGCGCCGCCGGAGACCTGCCGGTACTCGAGGACGTCCCGCTCGAACCCCTCGGGCAGCTCCAGCAGACGGATGTTCTTCTTGGCCTGCAGGATCTCGAGGGCCGCGGGCTCGAACCCGGGGGCCACGACGACCTCGGTGAAGATGTCGCGCACGGTCTCGGCCATGGCCCGGGTCACGGTCCGGTTGGCGGCGATCACGCCGCCGTACGCGGAGAGCGGGTCGCACGCGTGGGCCTTGCGGTGGGCGTCGGCGATCGGGTCCTCGGCGCCGGGGGTGGCCACGGCGAGCCCGCACGGGTTGTTGTGCTTGACGACGGCCACGGCCGGCTCGTCGAAGTCGTAGGCGGCGCGCAGCGCGGCGTCGGCGTCCACGTAGTTGTTGTAGGACATCTCCTTGCCGTGCAGCTGGTCGGCCTGGGCGATGCCGGGCGCCGCGGCCTCGTCCACGTAGAGCGCCCCCTTCTGGTGGGGGTTCTCGCCGTAGCGCAGCGAGGCGGAGCGCTGCAGGGCCAGGCCGGCGTAGGGCGGCCAGAAGTTGGCGTCCTCGTCCTGCTCGAACTGCTGGGCCGTCCAGGTCGCCACCGCGGTGTCGTAGGCGGCGGTGTGCGCGAACGCCGCGGCGGCCAGCCGCCGCCGCGCCCGCAGGTCGAAGCCGCCCGAGGCCGCGGCCTCGACGACCGCGTCGTAGGAGGACGGGTCGACCACCACGGACACCGCCGCGTGGTTCTTGGCGGCGGCCCGGACCATGGAGGGACCGCCGATGTCGATCTGCTCGACGACCTCGTCCTGGCCCGCGCCGGAGCGCACCGTGTCCGCGAACGGGTAGAGGTTCACGACCACGAGGTCGAACGGCTCGATCTCCAGCTCCGCGAGCTGGTCCATGTGGTCCTGCTTGCGGCGGTCCGCGAGGATGCCGGCGTGCACCCGCGGGTGCAGGGTCTTGACCCGGCCCTCCAGGCACTCCTGGAACCCGGTGACGTCCGCGACCTCCGTGACCGGCACGCCCAGTGCGGCGATCCGCCGTGCGGTCGAGCCGGTGGAGACGATCGCGACGCCGGCCCGGTGCAGGCCCGTGGCGAGGCCCTCCAGCCCGGTCTTGTCGTAGACGGACACCAGCGCCCTCTTGATGGGCACACGGTCAAGCTGGGTGGGGCTCACAGGTTCTCCAAGCGTTCGAGGTCGTGGTTGCCGGCGGGATCCGCCGGGACCATTTTACGGACCCGTGCCGGGCCCGCTCACCGGGCGTCGTGCAGGGCGCCCCGCCGGGCCGTCTCGCCGAGCGTGCGCACCAGCAGCTCGCGCTCGGCGGCCTTGATCCGCTCGTGCAGCTGCGCCTCGGTGTCCCCGTCCGCCACGGGCACCGCCGCCTGCGCCAGGATCGGACCGGCGTCGACGTCGGCGACGACCTCGTGGACGGTGACACCGGTGACCTTCACCCCGTGCGCGAGGGCGTCCCGCACCGCGTGCGCGCCCGGGAAGGACGGCAGCAGGGACGGGTGGGTGTTGATGATCCGCCCCGCGAACGCCTCGACGAACTCGGCGTCCACGATCCGCATGAACCCCGCGAAGAGGACCCGGTCGGGCTCCCGGGCGGCCACCGCCGCCTGCAGGGCGCGGTTCCACCGCGTCCGGTCCGGGTGGTCGCCGGGCCGGACCAGGAAGGTCTCCACCCCGGCCTGCCGGGCCCGTTCCAGGCCGGTGCAGGGCCGGTCCGCGCCCACGGCGGCGATCTCGACGTCGATCCGGCCCTCCCGGACGGCGTCGAGGACCGCCTGCAGATTGGTGCCGGAGCCGGAGACCATGACCACGATGCGCATGCCGTCGAGTCTAGTGGCGCGGGCGGGGACCGGTGCCCGGGGTGCCCTAGAGTGAAAGGCATGACCCCTCCCCGCCCGAGTCCCGAGGCAGCCCCTGCGGACGCACGACGCGCCGCCGCGACCCGCACGGCAGGAGGTGCGCTGGTGTGCGCGGCGGTGGCCCTGGTGCTCGTCGGCTCCGGGCTGTGGCCGACCGTGGCGGGGGTCGTGCTCGCGGCCGCCGGGATCGGGCTGGGCATCGCGGCCCTCGTGCGCTCCCGCGGGACGGACCGGCGCCGGCTGCTGGTGGTGAGCGCGGTCGCCGCGATCGTGCTGGGCTCGCTGAGCCTGCTCACCGGCGGGGCGCGCCTGGCGCTGTGGCCCGTGGCCGAGGCCTACCAGGAGTGCGTCGCCGGCACCCTCACCCTCTCCGGGGAGGCGCAGTGCCAGCAGGAGCTCGAGGACGGGATCTGGAGCTATCTCTCCGGCGACCGGGGCGCGCCGGCGTCGGACGACGCGGCGGGCGCCTCGACGGCGTCGACCGCGTCCACGTCGAACGCCTCCGCGGGACCGAACCCCGCCCCGGCCCGCCCCTGAGCCGCCCACGGCACAGTGCCGGCGCGCTCCGACCCGGCCCGGTCCCGGTCGGCCCCCGGCGCGGTCCGCGGGCCCCGCGGGCCCGCCGAGCGCATCGCGCGCCGGGCCGCGGCCTCCTCCCGGTGCCGCCGCCGCGCCTCGCGCCGGCCGGCGGGCGTCCGGTCCTCCCCGTCCTCCTCGTCGCGGGGCGGGGCGAACGGCGGCTCGTGCTCGAGCCACGGTCCCAGGACGTAGCCGACCGCCGTCCCGACGGCCACCTCGGCGCCGAACAGCAGCAGGACGGCGGGACCGTCGGGCCCCACGTCCGTGAGCCGGCCGAGCCCCAGCGAGCCGTGCGCCAGCCAGCTCAGCAGCATCACCAGCACGCCCGCGACCGCGCCCACGAGCACCCCGGTCAGCAGCGTCGAGACCGGGTACGTGATCCAGCGGGCGGGCAGCCGCAGCGCCATCCAGTCGTCCAGGTGGTTCTCGCCCTCGCGCAGGAACCACCAGCCGGCGAGGACGCCGGCCAGGATCGGCAGCGCGACCACTCCCAGCGCGCCGGCCGGGAGCTCCTCTGGTGGCAGCGCGGCGAGCGCCGGGAGCAGCGGCACGGGTCCGGGGTCGGTGCCCAGCGGGGAGGCGTGGGTGCCGGAGCCGAGGTCGAAGCCCGCGCCCGTGGCCCAGGCCAGGGCGTAGACCGCGAGATTGGGCAGGTAGCCGAGCTGCAGCCCGGTCAGCGCGGTGTCCCCCGGCACGCCGGTGCCGAGCCGCTGGTAGACGCCCACCACGTCGTTCCAGTTCCAGAACAGGGCGGCGGCGAGCAGGGCCGCCCCGGCGCCGACCCCGGCGACGGCCGCGACGAAGCCGGCGCGCAGCACCGCCCAGACGTAGGACCCGGCCCAGCGGGAGTACTGGCTCGTGCGCTCCACCCACGCGGCGGCGTTGACGCCGATCAGCCCCGGCAGGGACCGGGAGGCCCGGTACGCGCCCACGAACCCGCCCAGGGCCACGGGCACGAGCGGGAAGACGGCCGCCGCGGCCGGGCTCGCCGAGACCTGCTCCCCGGTGAACAGCAGCGCCGCCGCGGCGCCGAGCGCGGAGTAGGCGGCGAGGCCGCTGAGGTACGGCTGCCAGAACTGGCCCTCCCAGCAGGCCCGCGCCAGCCGCCGCCCGGCGTGCCAGGCGAGCGCGAACGGGACGACGGTCAGCCCCAGGGGGACGAGGTTGAGCGTCCCGGTGGTCGCGGGCAGTCCCGCGCCCGGGTCCAGGGCCACCTGGAGGGGCGTGAGGTGGGCGAGCAGCCACACGTGGCCCGAGAGCACGATCCCCCCGGTCAGTCCAAGGGTGTCGAAGCCGTCGGCGAGCCACACCATGAGGACGGTCAGCAGGACGAGCAGGTAGGACACCACGGCCACGGAGCCGAGTTCCAGCACGCCCTGCAGCCACAGCGGCATCGGCACGCCCCTGCGGTCGGGGCGTGCGGCGGGGGAAGAGGAGCCATGGGAGTTCATCACCGACCATCTTCCCACGCCCGCGCGGCGCCCCGGCAGAGGCTTCACGAGGCCTTCACCGGCGGGCCACGCGCCGCTTCCCGTCCGGCCGCCCGGCCCGGGCAGGCTCGGGCCCATGAGAGTCGCCGTGGTCGCCGAGCAGTTCCTCCCCCACTTGAACGGAGTCACCCACTCGGTGCTGCGGGTCGTCGAGCAGCTGGTCGCCGGAGGGCACGACGTCGCCGTCGTGGCGCCCTCCTACGGCCCCGCTCCGCTCGGGCGCCCCGCCGAGGACGTCGTCGAGGACCTGGACGGGGTGCCGGTGCACCGGCTGCCCGCCGTGCCGCTCACGGGCTATCCGGCGGTGCGCGTGGCCGGGGGGACCGTGGCGCGGGTGCGCCGGCAGCTCGAGCGCTTCCGGCCGGACGTGGTCCACGTGGCCTCCCCGTTCGTGCTGGGCCGCCGGGCGATCCTGGCGGCCCGGCAGCTCGGGGTGCCGTGCGTGGCGGTCTACCAGACGGACGTGCCCGGCTACGCGGCCAAGTACGGGGCCCCGTTCCTCGAGCAGCTCCTGTGGGGGCACGTGCGCTCCATGCACAACCTCGCGACGCTCACGCTCGCGCCGTCCACCTCGGCCGTCCGTCAGCTCACCGAGCACGGCGTCCGGGACGTGCACCTGTGGCGGCGCGGGGTGGACACCACCCGCTTCAGCCCCCGGCACCGGGACGAGCAGTGGCGGGAGGAGGTCGGCGGCGGCCGGCGGATCGTCGGCTACGTGGGCCGGATCGCCCCGGAGAAGCAGGTCGAGGACCTCGCCGCGGTCGCGGACCTGCCCGGCACGCGTCTCGTGGTCGTGGGCTCGGGCCCGGAGGAGGACGTCCTGCGCCGCCGGCTCCCGCAGGCCCACTTCACCGGGCGGCGCAGCGGCGCGGAGCTCGCCCGCATCATGGCGTCCTTCGACGTGTTCGTCCATCCCGGCGAGTTCGAGACGTTCTGCCAGACGATCCAGGAGGCCATGGCCTCCGGGGTGCCGGTGGTCGCGACCGGCCGGGGCGGGCCCCTCGACCTCGTGGACCGGTCCCGCACCGGCTGGCTCTATCCCCCGGGCGACCTCGGAGCGCTGCGGGGGCACGTGGCCGACCTCCTGGGCGACGAGGCGAAGCGGGCCGCGTTCGGCGCCGCCGCGCACGCGGCGGTCCAGGGCCGGACGTGGGACGTGCTGGTCGGGCAGCTGCTCGAGCACTACGAGCGCGCCCTGGAGCTCTCGGTGCCGGAGCGCGGCCCGCGCCGCCGCCGGGCCGCCTGAGGGCTACCGCGAGGACTGCCGCGGGGCGGGGGACGCGTCCAGGACGGACGTCCCGGTGCCGGCGTACCGCCCGGGCTCCGCGGTCAGCACGGTCAGCCCGTGCACCAGGGCCGTGGCCGCGGTGAGGCCGGCGAGCGGGTCGGCCGTCGCCCGTGCCGCCAGCGCGCCCCACGCCCGGGCCACGGCGGCGTCCACCGGCAGCACCCGGCCCGGGAAGCGCAGCTCGAGCTGCTCCGCCCACAGCGTCTCGTCGGGCCGCTCGGCGAGCAGCTCGCCGAGCACCGTGGCCGGCACGAACAGCCGCCGGTGACCCTGCCGGCGCAGGACCCCGGCCAGCTCGGGGCAGCGCTCCGGGGTGCGCACCCCGAGCAGCACGGAACGGTCCAGGAGCAGGTCCACGGCGCCCGTCCTCAGGCGGCGGCGAGCTCCCCGCGGGCCGGGGCCAGCAGGAAGTCCACGAACTCGGTGCGGGCCTGCACCGCACGGGCGTAGTCCTCGACGCTCATGGCGGAGGCGCTGATGGCCGGGACGCCGGCGGGCTCGCCCGGGGACGGGTCCCGTCCGGCCGGGACACCCGGGGAGGAGCCGGGCGGCGCGCCCGTGCGGACGGCGGGGACGGGGGTGCGGGGGTCGGACATGACCGGGATCCTTCGTGCGCTCTTGCTCGCACCGGGTGCCGCCGTGGCGGCGACGCGAGCCGCTTCGTCATCCGAACCACCCGTGAACATGGGGTTGGTGCCCGGTCAAGTCGGAGCTTGCCGACCGGGTCTCTTGAAGCTGAGTCCATTGAACCACATCGCCCGGCGGCGCCAGGGTCGCCCCCCCCTGTGCGCGGTTCTTCCCCGGGACGTCACCGTTCCGACATCTCGGCGACACATCGCTGCGCTGGAATGGTCGCGGAACACCGGCGACGGCGCCGGCGACGAGCTCGAGCATTACGTTTCAGTGACACGACTCACGACGCGCTTGTCGAGGTGTCGGAGCTCCGGGGTAGCCTGGATCTGCTTCTCGAGATGCGGCGTCCGCGTGCTCGGCCGGAGATCACACGATCCCCGGCGAACCCGCGGAGGGGCTCCGACCCGCTGCGCGCCAACCCGATGTTCCCGGGTGGATCGGATGACGAAGCGGCGGGCAACGCCATCGGATGCCTGCAAGAACGTCAGGAGAAAACATGACCATGTCCGAAGAAAGATCAGCCATCACCACCGACCAGCGCGAGGAGTGGATCGACGTGACCGTCACCGCCCTCCCCGATCTGCACCTCGTCCGGCTCACGTCGACCGACGGGGACGTGCAGGAGTACCTGAGCCCTGAGGCCGACGACCTCGCCGCCGCGGCGGAGCACACGGAGGGAACCGCGCAATGGTGCGCCAAGTACCGCCAGCTCCTCGTTCCCGGAGCCCTCGCGACGACCGGACGGCACCCGTTCTTCAAGCTCCACCCCTCGACCCTCCCGCTGTCGGCGTAGCCGGCGGGCAGGACACGACGGAGGCCGCAGCCCATCGGGCTGCGGCCTCCGTCGTGCGCGCCGCCCGCAGCCCGCTCCGCACCCCGGGCCGCTCCGCACCCCGGGCCGCTCCGCACCCCGGGCCGGGCCGCACCCCGGGCCGGGCCGGGGAGCGCTCACTCGAGACCGTAGTCCCCCGCGGAGCCCCAGCCGCCTCCGGCCTCGTCGGCGGAGCCGTCGAACTCCCACTCGGAGGCCTCGACCTCGAAGGGCACGGTGACCTCCAGCTCGGCGTCGGAGATCCGGTTCAGCACGAAGGGGTCCTCTGGCTCCTCCGCCGCGGGGAACGGATCGGGTGCGGTCATGGCAGGACCTCCGGGTGCTCTCGCGCCTCGCCCTGCCCCTGGGCACGGCGAGGGGATGTCGTGGGACGCGGGACGGTGGCGTTCCGCGCTGTGGGACAGCGTACTGCGGGACACGATGCACGTCGGCCACGACGACAGAACCGCCGTCGGGCGGAGCCCGACGGCGGTTCTGGAGGATCGACGGGCCGGGGCCCACGGAGGATCCTTAGGAGATGACGTTGATGTTCGCGGCCTGGGGGCCCTTGGGGCCGTCCTGGGTCTCGAACTCGACGCGGTCGTTCTCGTTCAGCGAGCGGAAGCCGTTCGAGTTGATCGCGGAGAAGTGGGCGAAGACGTCCTTGGAGCCGTCCTCGGGGGTGATGAAGCCGAAGCCCTTGTCAGCGTTGAACCACTTGACGATACCGGTAGTCATGGGAGACCTGATCCTTCATGAGATGAACGTTTCCCGACGTTCGAGAAACACGACAGTTGTGATGCATGGAAAACGTCTTCTCAGAAAAACTGCTGCACCCGAGTGGGCCGAACTGCTTGAAAGACAAAAACGAACCTCAACAACTGCGGACCACTCTACACGAGTTCCGGCACCGCACCAGCGGGGCGGCGCCGGGCCCGCCCCGGGGCCTGCCGCCGGGCCTGCCGCCGGGAGCCGCTCAGCCCGGCGGGGCGCCCAGCTCGATGAGGAGCACCCCGCCGACGATGAGGGCCACCCCGGCCGCCGTCACCCAGGTGAACGGCTCCCGGAACAGCAGCCGGCCGGCCAGCGCCGTCAGCGCCACCCCGGCCGCCGACCAGATGCCGTAGGCGACCCCCAGCGCCATGCCCTCGGCCAGGGCGAGACTCAGACAGGTGAAGGCCACCACGTAGCCGGCGACCACGGCGGCGTACCAGCGGGGGCGGCCCCGGGCGGCCGTCCGCAGGGACAGCGTCCCGGCGACCTCGGTGAGGATCGCGGCGGCGAGGAAGACCCAGGCCATCAGCCGCGCCCCTCCTGCTCCGGGGCGGGGCGGCGGGAACCGAGCTCCACGCAGAGCACGCCCGCCACCACCAGCACGAGTCCGGCCAGCACGGCCGGGCTCAGCCGCTCGCCGAAGACCACGGCCGCGGCGAGGGCGGTGAGCAGCACCCCCAGGGCGGCCCACACGCCGTAGGCGACCCCCACGGGGGTGCCGCGGCGCAGCACGGCGGCCAGGAGCGCGAACGCGGCGACGTATCCGGTGCCGACGAGCACGTACCAGCCGGGCTCGTCCAGGGCCGCCTTCAGCGCCAGCGTGGCCGCCACCTCGCTGAGCACGGCGCCGACGAGCAGCAGCCATCGGGTCATGGCTCAGCCCGCCAGCAGCTCGTCGGCGACCGCCCGCACCCGGACCCGCTCCTGCGGGCCGGGGGCGAAGACGCCCGCGGCGTCGGCGAACCACACGCCGTCGGCGAGCAGCCGCACGGCCAGCAGCCGGCTCCGCCGCTCGGCGGGCAGGTCCTCGGGCAGGTCCACCCACGGGGTCATCCGGGCCACCCAGCGCTTCTTGAGCGTGGCGCGCAGCCGCTGGTCGGTGAGCATCACGAGGTCGGTCTCGTCGACCTCCCCGGACAGGCACCAGTCGAGATAGGCGCGCAGGCGCTCCTCCACCGGCACCAGCTCCGGCGGCGCGGAGAGGCGGCGGGCCATCTGTGCGTCCCAGCCGTCCATCACCCGGTCCACCAGGGCGAGCATCAGCGCCTCCTTGGTGCGGAAGTGGTACATCACCCCGGGCTTGCTCAGGCCGACGCGGCGGGCGGTCGACTCCAGGGAGACGGTGCCGCCGGCCCGCAGCAGCTCGAGAGCGCCGTCCAGGATGCGGTCGCGGGAGGAGGAACTCATGCCAAGAACTTTACCAACCGGAAGGTTGGTGACACCATGTGACGTGGGCCGCCGCTCCTCCCCGTGACGGTGCCGGCCCCGCGGGGACGACGACGTCCCGCCCCCGCCCGGTCCGCCCGGACCGGCGTGCGGGCGACCCCACGAGACCGGACCACCCTTCCCAGGAGGACCCGACATGACCGCTGCCCTGTCCACTTCCGCCCCCGAGAGCGAGGGTCCGCCCGGCGCCGCGGCGCGACCGAAGGTCAACCGTGCCGTCTTCGCCGGCTCCGGTGTGAGCATCGTCCTGTTCTCCCTGTGGGCGATCCTGGCCCCCGAGCAGGCCGCCACGGTGATCGGCGCCGTGGTCGCCTGGATCGCCACCAACATGGGCTGGTTCTACGTGCTCACGGCCGCCGTGGTGACCGCGTTCGTGGTGATCGTCGCGGTCTCCCGCGAGGGCACCATCAAGATGGGCCCGGACCACTCGAAGCCGCAGTACAACCTGTTCACGTGGACCGCGATGCTCTTCGCGGCCGGGATCGGCATCGACCTGCTGTTCTTCTCCGTGGCGGAACCGGTCACCCAGTACTACGGCCCGCCCACCGGCGAGGGCGGGACGGCCGAGGCCACCCGCATGGCCGTGGTGTGGACGCTGTTCCACTACGGCGTGATCGGCTGGGCGATGTACGCCCTGATGGGCATGGCCTTCGGCTACTTCGCCTACCGCTGGAACATGCCACTGAGCATCCGCTCGGCCCTCTACCCGCTGATCGGCAAGCGGGTGCACGGCCGGGCCGGGGACGCCGTGGACATCGCGGCGCTGCTGGGCACGATCTTCGGCGTGGCCACCTCCCTGGGCATCGGCGTGGTGCAGCTCAACTACGGCCTCTTCCTGCTGTTCGGCATCGAGGAGGGCGTCGCCGCGCAGACCGCGCTGATCGCGGTGGCCGTGGTCATGGCCACCGCCTCGTGCGTCTCGGGCGTGGACAAGGGCATCCGGCGGCTCTCCGAGCTCAACGTCCTGATGGCCGTGGCCCTCGTGGCCTGGGTGCTGATCGCCGGGCGCACCTCCTTCCTGCTCGACGCCACGGTGCAGAACCTGGGCGACTACGTGGCGGAGCTGCCCGGGATGGCCCTCGACACCTTCGCCTACACCGGCGCGGCCGAGTGGATGGCCGGGTGGACCCTGTTCTTCTGGGCCTGGTGGATCGCCTGGGCGCCGTTCGTGGGCCTGTTCCTGGCGCGGATCTCCCGCGGCCGCACCCTGCGCGAGTTCGTGGTCGCGACCCTCACCGTGCCGTTCGTGTTCATCCTCATCCTCGTCTCGGTCTTCGGCAACAGCGCCCTGGAGATCGTCACCGGCGGCGACGACGCCTTCGGGCAGGCCGCCATGAACACCCCCGAGCGGGCCTTCTACTCCCTGCTCGAGCAGTACCCGGGCGCCCCGCTGCTCATCGGTCTGGCGACCCTGTCCGGGCTGCTGTTCTACGTCACCAGCGCGGACTCCGGGGCGCTCGTGATGTCCACGTTCACCTCGACCATCCAGGACCCCACCCAGGACGGGCCCAAGTGGCTGCGCGTGTTCTGGGCCGCCGCGACCGGCCTGCTGACCCTGGCGATGCTGCTCGTCGGCGGCGTGGCCACTCTGCAGGCGGCCACGCTGATCATCGGCCTGCCGTTCTCGGTCGTGATGTACCTCGTGATGATCGGGTTCTGGAAGGCCCTGCGCGCCGAGCGCTCCCAGCGCGAGGGCCGCTCCGCCACCCGCCGCTCCGTGACCGCCTCCCGGACCCCCGGCCCGGACAGCCAGTGGCGGCGCCGGCTGACCCGCATCGGCTCCTTCCCGGGCCCGCGGGCGGTCCGCCGCTACGAGGAGCACGTGCTGGCCCCGGCCCTGGCCGAGGTCGTCGAGGAGTTCTGCGCCCAGGGCCACGCCGCCGAACTGTCCAGCTCGGAGGTCGGCTACCAGGGGCTGTCCGAGTACACGCTGACCGTGCCCATGGGCGACGACCGGAGCTTCTGCTACCAGATCTACCCGGTGGCGACCCCGGTGCCCGCCTTCGGCGGGTTCCGTACCAACCCCGACTCGGACCTCTACTACCGCCTGGAGGTCTTCAACGAGACCGGCTCCCAGGGCACCGACGTCATGGACTGGAACCGGGAGCAGCTCATCAACGACGTCCTCGACAACTGGGAGGCCCACCTGGCCTTCCTGAGCATCCACGACGGCCCGTCCATGATCCAGGACGGCGCCGAGGGCCACCCCGACTGGTCCACCGACATCCACGACGTGCCGACGGGGCAGACCCCCGCGGTGACGAAGGAGGCACACCCGTGACCGACACCCTGTTCATCGACGGCCGCTGGCATCCCGCCGCCGCCGGCGGCACCCGCACCATCGTCTGCCCGGCCGACGGCACCGAGGTCGGCGTGGTTTCCGAGGCCGGCGCCGAGGACACCGAGGCCGCGATCGCCGCGGCCCGCCGGGCCTTCGACGACGGCCGCTGGTCCTCCGTGCCCGCCCCGCGGCGCGGCGACCTGCTCCTGGCGGTGGCCGCCCGGCTGCGCGAGCGCAAGGACGAGTTCGCCCGCGCCGAGTCCCTGGACACCGGCAAGCGCCTGGCCGAGTCCGGGATCGACATGGACGACATCGCCGCGTGCTTCGACTGGTTCGGCAAGAACGCCGCCGAGCAG
This sequence comes from Kocuria sp. CH-021, assembly GCF_049716185.1. Taxonomy (NCBI): domain Bacteria; kingdom Bacillati; phylum Actinomycetota; class Actinomycetes; order Micrococcales; family Micrococcaceae; genus Kocuria; species Kocuria sp. CH-021. The sequence goes on from NZ_JBNAFK010000002.1 coordinate 161,416, forward strand.
GCCGGGCGCGTGGTCGACGCCGGGGACCCGGCCGTGGTCTCCAAGGTCGTCACCGAGCCCGTGGGCGTGTGCGGGATGATCACCCCCTGGAACTACCCGCTGCTGCAGGCCGCCTGGAAGATCGCCCCGGCCATCGCGGCCGGCTGCACGTTCGTGCTCAAGCCCGCCGAGCTGACCCCGCACACGGCGGTCCTGATGATGGACGTCCTCCAGGAGGTGAGGCTTCCCGACGGGGTGGCCAACCTCGTGACCGGCGCCGGCGCCGAGGCCGGGGCGCCGCTGGCGAGCCACCCCGACGTGGACCTCGTCTCCTTCACCGGCGGAGTGGTCACCGGGCGGACGATCGCCGCCGCGGCCGCGCCGACCGTGAAGAAGGTCGCCCTCGAGCTGGGCGGGAAGAACCCCAACGTGGTCTTCGCCGACGCCGACTTCGACGCCGCCGTGGACAACGCTCTCAACGGCGCGTTCGTGCACTCCGGGCAGGTCTGCTCCGCCGGGGCGCGGCTGGTGGTCGAGGAGTCGATCGCCGAGCGCTTCGTCGACGAGCTCGTCCGCCGGGCCGAGCAGATCCGCCTCGGCGGCCCGTTCGACGAGCAGGCCGAGACCGGAGCCCTGATCTCCGCCGCGCAGCGGGAGAAGGTGCACGCCTACGTGCAGCACGCCCGCGAGCAGGGCGCCCGCGTCCGCTGCGGCGGCGAGTTCGCCACCGGCGCCTCCGCCGACGGCTCGCTCGACCTCGAGCAGGGCTTCTTCTACCCGCCCACCGTGATCGACCGCTGCACCCGCGAGATGGACTGCGTGCACGACGAGGCCTTCGGCCCCACCGTCACGGTCGAGACCTTCCGCACCGAGGACGAGGCCGTGGAGATCGGCAACGACACGATCTACGGCCTCGCCGGCGCCGTGTGGACCCAGGACGCCGGGCGGGCCCAGCGCGTGGCCGGGCGGCTGCGCCACGGCACGATCTGGATCAACGACTTCCACCCCTACCTGCCGCAGGCGGAGTGGGGCGGGATGAAGCAGTCGGGCACCGGCCGCGAGCTCGGCCCCACCGGCCTGGGCGAGTACCAGGAGCTCAAGCACGTCTACCAGAACACCGCCCCGGCCGTGACCGGCTGGTTCGCCCAGCACTGAGCCGGGCCCACCGGCGCCGTCGTCGTCCCCGGATCCGCGGGGACGACGACGGCGTGGGCCCACGGACACTCGTTCCCCGAATTCCCCGCCAGGAGAGACCATGACCGTTCCCAGCACCACCCCCGCCCCGCAGACCCCGCAGGAGTTCGACTACGTGGTGGTCGGCGGCGGCTCCGCCGGAGCCGTCGTCGCCGCCCGGCTGTCCGAGGACCCGGCCGTGACGGTCGGGCTCATCGAGGCCGGCCCGCACGACGCGGGCATCGACGAGGTGCTCACCCTCAGCCGCTGGATGGAGCTGCTCGAGTCCGGCTACGACTGGGACTACGCGCTCGAGGAGCAGGAGAACGGCAACTCCTTCATGCGCATGGCCCGCGCCAAGGTCCTGGGCGGGTGCTCCTCGCACAACTCGTGCATCGCGTTCTGGGCCCCGGCCGAGGACCTCGACGAGTGGGAGCAGGTCCACGGCGCCGAGGGCTGGAACGCCGAGACCGCCTTCCGGCTCTACCGGAAGCTCGAGACCAACGACGCCGACGGCGCCCACCACGGCCACGACGGACCCGTGCACCTCATGCAGGTCCCGGACGACGACCCCTGCGGCGTCGCCCTGCTCGAGGCCTGCGAGCAGGCGGGGATCCCGCGCACCCCGTTCAACACCGGCGAGACCGTGGTCAACGGCGCGAACTTCTTCCAGCTCAACCGCAGGCCGGACGGCACCCGGGCCTCCGCGTCCGTGTCCTACCTGCACCCGGCCGCCGACCGGGCCAACCTCACGGTCCTGCACTCGACCCAGGCCAGGCGCGTGGTCGTCGAGGACGGCCGGGCCGTGGGCGTGGAGGTCGTCGACAACGCCTTCGGCACGGCCCGCACCGTGCGCGCCCGCCGCGAGGTCGTCGTCTCCGCCGGGGCGATCGACACCCCCAAGCTGCTGATGCTCTCCGGGATCGGCCCCGCCGGGCACCTGCGCGAGGTCGGCGTGGACGTGCTCGTGGACTCCCCCGGCGTCGGCGAGCACCTGCAGGACCACCCCGAGGGCGTGATCCAGTGGGAGGCGAAGAAGCCCATGGTCACCGAGTCCACCCAGTGGTGGGAGGCCGGGATCTTCACCCGGGTCGACCCCGGCGGCGACCGGCCGGACCTGATGATGCACTACGGCTCGGTCAACTTCGACATGCACACCTACCGGCAGGGCTACCCCACCGCCGACAACGTCTTCTGCCTCACCCCCAACGTCACCCACGCCCGCTCCCGCGGCACCGTGCGGCTGCGCTCGCGCGACTTCCGGGACAAGCCGAAGGTCGACCCCCGGTACTTCACCGACCCCGAGGGCTACGACATGCGGATCATGACCGCCGGCATCCGCAGGGCCCGCGAGATCGTCGCGCAGTCGGCGCTGTCCGAGTGGGCGGGCACGGAGCTGTTCCCGGGGAAGGACGTGCAGACCGACGAGGAGATCGCCGACTACGTCCGGCGCACCCACAACACCGTCTACCACCCGGCCGGGTCCTGCCGGATGGGCCCGGCCGAGGACGCGATGTCCCCGCTCGATCCGCAGCTGCGGGTCAAGGGCGTGACGGGACTGCGCGTGGCCGACGCCTCGGTGATGCCGGAGCTGACCACGGTCAACCCCAACATCACCGTCTACATGATCGGGGAGCGCGCGGCGGAGCTCATCGCCGCGGACGCCGGCGCGGAGCTGATCGTCGCGGAGGCCGGCGCCTGAGCGTCCGTCCCGCGGAGCAGGACGGCGGCGGGCCCCGGGTCGGACGACCCGGGGCCCGTCGCCGTTCCCGGCCGGGAGCCGCTCAGCTCATGAGCTTGTCCACCAGCACCTGGGCGAACTCGGGCGTGACGTCCCCGTAGTTGAGCGAGAAGTCCTCGTCCACCTTGGCGGGCAGCAGCCCCGAGCACAGGACGGCGGCGCGGGCGTAGAGCCCGGCCAGCTCCGCGCCGATGGGCACGGACAGCAGCTCCAGCTCGGGATCGTAGGAGACGATCGGCACCCCGGCCTGCCGGGCCGCGAAGTGCTTGCCGATGCCCGAGGCCACGAACCGGGCGTGGCCGGACTCGACGTCCGCCGGGGTGCGGAACGCGTACCGGGTCCGGTGGTGGTGGTTGATCCGGTACAGCCCCGGCCGGTTCCGGTCCTCGGTGTGCTCCCACGTGGCGTCCTCGGGGGCGAAGCGCTCGGCCACCCCGTTGTACTGCATCTCCGCGCGCCGCAGCCGCTCCTCGACCTCCGACAGCGGGGGCAGGGTCTCCAGCATCGCGGGCCCGGCGTCGAAGACGACGTCGCACAGCCCCACCGGCAGCGCCTCCTGCAGCGTGCCGAGGTCCACGTCCTGCAGCAGGGTGGTCCCGTGGTCCTCGGGGGAGAGCACCACCACGGACGCCTCCTGCGCCGCCGCCTCCGCGACCAGGGCCTCCTTCTCCGGGGTCCAGCCGCCGGTGAGCAGCACGGAGCCGTCCACCAGCTGGGTGAGGGAGGGACCGCAGACCTGCCAGCGCCGCACGATCCAGTGCTCGTCGCGGACCACCTCGAGGAAGCCGAGGGCCTGCAGGTGGCCCACGAACCACTCCTCGAAGCGTTCGGAGTCCTCGAGCTGGCGGGCCACGATCGACAGGCTCGAGCGCTTGCCGCCGCCCAGGAAGGTGAGGGCGTCCCGGAACGGCGCCCAGGACGTCGGGTACTCCCCCTCGTCCGGGCCGATGAAGCGCAGCGCGTCCACGGAGCCGGTGGAGGTGAGCGCGGACGGCTTCGTGAGCCGGCCCGGATAGCGCTTCTGCAGCCCGCACTGGGCGCACTGCCCGAAGATCCACGGCGCCTTCGCCTTGGGCTCCATCGCGGGCAGCACGATGCGGTGCCGGCCGGTGGCCAGGCAGGAGCGTCCCTCCGGCTCGGGCAGCGCGTTGCTGCGCTCGAGCAGCAGCTGCCCCTCGGAGGAGTGCCAGCCCGGGGCGCCGGGGACCTCGTGGTCCCCGCCGGCCTCCCGCGCGGGCAGGTTGTCGAAGGCGCCCTGCACGTACCGCTCGGGCAGCTCCGCCACGATGCCGGCCGTGACGGGCCACAGGGGCTCCTCCTCGACGTGCACCATCTCGCCCTCGTAGCCGAGGGAGCGCTGGGTCAGGTGGAAGGAGGAGTCCCGGAGCTTGAACTCGCGGCGCTGCCGGACCGTGCGGCCCGCCTTGAGGACCAGGGTGTAGTCGTTGGGCTTGAGGGTCCGGTCCGCCCGTGCCATCGGCGTGCCGTGCAGCGAGATCTGGAACGGCGGCACGCGCCCCTCCACGAGCTTCGCCTTCTCCAGTTTGAACGAGTGCGGGTTGCGCCACTCGCACTCCACGGTGAGGGGCGCGTCCGTGTCCGAGGTGATGGTCACCTGCGGGGGGCGCAGCGCGGACCAGCGCACCACGCTCCCGGGGATCCGCAGGCCCCCCGAGAGGGTGATCGCGGGGACCAGCCGGGGCACCAGGCCGGAGAAGTTGTCGTTGGCGGTGAGCTCCGGGTTGCCCGCGCGCAGCACCTGCACGTCGTCGAACATCACCCAGCCCTCGGCCAGGCCGTGGGTGCCGGCCTCGACGAAGCGGTAGTCCGGGGAGGCGGAGTCGTCGAGGATGCGCTTGATCTGGGCGATCCACTCGGGCTCGTCCCGGACCATGATCCGGCACGGCCAGGCCGCGGGGATGTGGTCCACGGAGATGAAGGTGTCCGAGAAGCCGTCCTTGGCGAAGATCACCACGGGGCGCGGGTTGCGCTCGAAGCGCACGTCCCCGGCGCTGAGCTGCAGGGTCCCGCCCAGCAGCGATCCCGGGTCCATCCGCGCGGTGTAGGCGGAGACCCCGACGAAGGCGTCCCCGATGAAGGACAGGAACACGGTGCGCGGTCCCGCCGTGGTCTCGAGCTCCACCTCCCGGCCGGAGAGGAAGCGCTTGGGCACCACGAAGCCGAGCTCGAACACGGGGTTGCCCACGTAGTCGGTGCTGTCCGTGAGGGACAGGGAGCACGACTTGACCGCGCTGCGGCCCGGGCCCCGGCCGTTGGCGCGGACCTCGGCGCGGGCCTGCTCCCGGGACTGCTCCCAGACCGCGAGCTCCGCGAGGGCGATCTCGAGGCCGGGCTCACGGGTCAGCGGGTTCGCCCAGACCTGCTTCATGGCCTTGGACGCCTTGGTCTCGGCCATGTCCAGCCAGAAGTCGAGGTAGACGCCCAGCTCCGCGGCGGACAGGCCCTGGGCGGTGGTCATCCCCAGGTCCTCGAACATGCGGTGCAGCTGGCGCCGCTCGGCCTCGCCGAACATCGTCTGGGACAGCGCGAGCCCGACCGGCCGCTGGTTCACCGCGTACGCCGTGGGCAGGCCGATCTCGCCGTTGCGCAGCTCGAGCCAGTAGCGCAGCGCGTCCCAGTACGCCTCGGTGTCCTTCTTGAAGGACGACTCGAGGGCCTTGGCGTTCTCCGGCCCGGCCTGCAGCAGCACGGTCAGGGGCAGGAAGAACGTGGAGACGGACTTGTTGCCCGTCCGCGCCGCCAGGGTCGACATGTGCCGTCCGGCGAGGGCGAACAGCGCCAGCAGGGCGACGACGGGCGGCGGCGGGATCTCCGCGATGGAGTCCAGGCTGCGGCGGGTGGCGCGGTACCACTGGCCGTTGAGCCGGTTGAACACGTCGAACACCGAGCGCCGCCCGTCCTCGGTCACCAGCAGCGGCGTCACCGAGTCCGCGAGCGCCCGCAGGGTCGAGGGCCCGTCGAGGCCGCGCTCCTCGCCGATCGCGGCGAGCGTCTTGTCGTCGAGGTCGAGGTAGATCAGCTCCCCCGCCCGCTCCGGGCCGAAGAAGGCCGCGCAGACGGCGTCGTTCCAGCGGAGGTAGGCGAGCTCCTCGGCACTGTCGGCAATGGCATGGTCTCCGAGGCGGAGCCCAGCAGTGTCGGGCACGAGTCCTCCGTCCGCGGCCGCACGTGGGGCCGCTGTCGATAGTTCGAGGGGTCGCCTCGATTATAGATAGCCCGCGGGAGGGCTCCGCACACGCGGCTGCCGGTGCCCCGGACCGATACGGTGGGACGATGCACTCCCCTCCCGGCCCCCTCGTGGACTCCCGGCGGCTCGTCGCCGCCTCCGGGCCCGCCGTCTTCCGCCGCGGCCAGGAGTACTTCCGCACCGGGCGCGTGCGCACCGTCCGGTGGTCCCCGGGCGCCGAGGGGGCCGGTGTCCTCGCCGCCGAGGTGGAGGGCTCCGGGGCGGTGTACTCGGTGACCGTGCACGTCGGGGCCGGCGGCGCGCCGGGGCCCGCGTGGTGCACCTGCCCGGCCGGAGGGTTCTGCAAGCACGCCGTCGCCGCGGTGCTGCGCCACAACTTCGAGACCGCGGTCCGCGCCCACCAGCAGGGCGGCACCGCCGCGCCGTCGTCCCCGGCCGGCGCCGCGCCCCGGGAGGGGCGCGCGTCCGCGCGGCGCGGGGACGCCCCCGACTGGAAGGACGCCCTGACCGAGATCCTGGGCGGGACGGACCACGTGGAGCCGCCCCCCGAGGAGCCGGAGGGGGTGGCCCTGGAGTTCGACCTGCGCCGGGAGCCGTACCGGTACGTGCACGGCACGGGCCGCGCGGGCTCGCCGTGGCACCTGTACGTCCGCCCGGTGCGCCGGGGCCGGCGCGGCGGGTGGATCAAGGGCGGACTGGACTGGGAGACCGTGACCGCGGACGCCGGCCGGTGGTCGCTGAGCGCCGAGCAGGTCGACTGGTTCGACGAGCTCCGGGCGCTCAGCGCCACCCGCTCCCCCTGGGCGGTGCACGACCGGCACTGGATCCGGCTCGACTCCTACGCCTCCCCGCTGCTGTGGGGCATTCTCGCCCGGGCGGAGGCCGCCGGGATCTCCCTGGTCGGCCGGGAGCACGGGCTGCCCGTGGCGCTCGAGGAGCCGGGACGCTTCCACGTGGACGTGCTGCGCGGCCCCGGCAAGGACCTCGAGCTGCGGCCCACGGTGGACAGCGGCGGCCGCCGGATCGCCCTGGACACCGCCCGGATCATCGGCGATCCCGGGCACGGGCTGTTCTCCCCGGACGGCGACCCGCAGGCCGTCGCCGACACCGAGGACCTCAACGTCCTGCCCCTGCGCCTCGTGCCCCTCGCCACCCGGCTCACCCGCGAGCAGCGGCGGTTCCTGGACACGGCGGGCGGGCTGCGGATCCCCGAGGACGAGGTCGAGGAGTTCTTCGACCGCTACTTCCCGCGGCTGCACCGCAGCATGGACGTGGACACCGGGGACGGGTCCATCGAGCTGCCGCAGGTCGCGGACCCCGAGCTGGTGCTCACCCTGGAGCACCAGGAGCTCACGATCCGCGCCCGCTGGGAGTGGGAGTACCAGAAGGGCCGCGAGCGGATCCTGCTGCCGTTCCGCCCCGAGGACCCGCTCGCCGACGAGCCCGTGCACCGGGAGTCCTCCTGGGAGACGGCGGTCACCGCCGCGGTCCGGCACCGGGCGCCCGGCGTGGACTTCCGCCGCTCGAGCTACGTGGCGCAGGACGCCCTGGTGCTCGTGCGCGAGTGGCTGCCCGCCCTCGAGAAGGTCCCGGACCTGCGGATCGAGCACACCGGCGGGCGCCGTGCCTACCAGCAGATCGCCGAGCCGCCCACCATCACCGTCAGCACCGCCGCCACGGAGCGCCGCGACTGGTTCGACCTCGGGGTCACCGTCAAGGTGGGCGAGTTCTACATCTCCTTCGCCGACGTCTTCCGCGCCCTCGACCTCGGCCAGGACGTGATGCTGGCCCCGGACGGGTCCTGGTTCTCCCTGGACCGCCCCGAGTTCGACCGGCTGCGCGAGCTCATCGCCGAGGCGCGCTCGCTGCAGGAGAGCCCCGAAGGGCCCCTGCGGATCCACCGGCACCAGGCCGGGCTGTGGCAGGACCTCGAGGACGTCGCCACGGACACGGAGCAGGCCGAGGCCTGGCGGAAGGGCGTGCGCTCCCTGCTCGAGCTCGGGGCCGTCGGGGCGCCCCCCGTCCCCGCCACGCTGCACGCCGAGCTGCGCCCGTACCAGCGCGAGGGCTACTCGTGGCTGAGCGTGCTGTGGGACCACGGCCTGGGCGGGATCCTCGCCGACGACATGGGCCTCGGCAAGACCGTGCAGGCGATCGCCCTGATCTGCCGCGCCGTCGAGCAGGACCCGGACCTGCCGCCGTTCCTCGTGGTCGCCCCGACCTCCGTGGTGCCCAACTGGACGGCGGAGATCCGGCGCTTCGCCCCGTCCCTGCCGGTCGTGGGCGTGACCGACACGCAGGCCAAGGCCGGCACCGCGCTCGCGGACTCCGCCGGCGGCGCCCGCGTGGTGGTGACCTCCTACACCCTGCTGCGCCTGGACGAGGCCGCCTACCGGGGGATCTCCTGGGCCGGGGTGCTGCTCGACGAGGCGCAGTTCGTGAAGAACCCCCGGACCAAGGCGCACCGGGCCGTGAAGGACCTCGACGCCCCGTTCAAGCTGGCGATCACGGGCACCCCGCTCGAGAACAGCCTCGTGGAGCTGTGGGCGCTGCTGTCCCTGACCGCGCCCGGGCTGTTCCCGTCCCGGCGGAAGTTCACGGAGACCTACCAGCGCCCCATCGAGCGCGGACAGGACGCCGCGGCGCTCGCCCGGCTGCGCCGCCGCGTCAAGCCGCTCATGCTCCGCCGCACCAAGGAGTCCGTGGACCTCGAGCTGCCGCCCAAGCTCGAGCAGACCATCGAGGTGGAGCTCTCCCCCGCGCACCGCAGGATCTACGACACGCGCCTGCAGCGGGAGCGGCAGAAGGTCCTGGGCCTGCTGCGCGACCTCGACCGCAACCGGTTCACCATCTTCCAGTCCCTGACCACCCTGCGCCTGCTCAGCCTCGACGCGTCCCTCGTGGACCCCGCGGCCGACGTCTCCTCCAGCAAGCTCGACCTGCTCTTCGAGCACCTGCCCGAGATCGTGGCGGAGGGGCACCGGCCCCTGGTGTTCAGCCAGTTCACCAGCTTCCTCAAGAAGGCCGCCGCCCGCCTGGACGAGCTGCGCATCCCCTACGCCTACCTCGACGGCTCGACGACGGACCGCGCGCGGGTGCTCGAGCGGTTCACGTCCGGCGAGGTCCCCGTGTTCCTGGTGAGCCTCAAGGCGGGCGGCTTCGGGCTCAACCTCACCCAGGCCGACTACTGCTTCCTCCTGGACCCGTGGTGGAACCCGGCCACCGAGGAGCAGGCCGTGGACCGGACCCACCGCATCGGCCAGCAGAAGAAGGTGATGGTCTACCGGCTCGTGGCCCGGGACACGATCGAGGAGAAGGTCATGGCGCTCAAGGAGCGCAAGGCCAGGCTGTTCACGGCCGTGCTGGACGACGACAGGATGTTCTCCAGCGCCCTCACGGCCGAGGACATCCGGGGCCTGCTGACTCCCTGACCTGCGGCTGCGCCGGCGGAGGGGTTGCGGGCCCGTCACATTCCCCCGCACGAGCGGGAAGCGGCGGGCAGGCACTAGCATCGGAGGTGCGCGGTATCGTGCGGCGGTGTCGGTGCCGTGCGACGGCGCTACCCCCTCGGCCCGGGCGCCTTCCCCGAGCCGGTCCGACCACTCGACCGGAGGACCCTCCATGCCTCACGCCGTGGCGGGACTCGCAGCCTTCGTGCAGCGCTACGGCTCGCTGATCCACGCGATGGCCGACCGCGGGATGACCCGCGGCCAGGTGCGCATGCGCTTCCAGCTGCTGTTCCCGGAGGAGCCGGCCGCCCTGCTGGACGCGGCGATCGCGCACCTCGGGCAGCGGTTCCCGCAGGACACCGCCGCCCCCGAGATCAACGACGGCGCCGTCGGCGCCGGCGTGTGGCTGGTCATGGCCCAGCACCTCGGGCTGACCCCGGCCCCCGACTACGCCGCGCTGAACCTCAGCACGGATCTGGTCCGCGACGTCACCGGGCTCCTCGCGGTCTCCGACGCCGACGGCTCCCTCACCCGGCGGACCCTCGGCCTGATCGGCGCGGCCCAGCAGCACTGCGCCCGGGAGACCGCCTGCCGTCCGCTCAGCGCGCACAGCTACGAGATCGCGCGGCTGGGGCTGTGCACGGACTCCGAGTTCCTGTGCACGCTCGCCCACCACTGGCCCGTGCCCGACCGCACCGTGGCCCAGCGCCTGGGCGGCGGCCGCTGGGACGTGGCGCTCGAGCGGATCGGGCTGCGGGCCGGCGCCGAGCCGGCGCTCGAGCGCGCCTTCACGGAGGAGGAGTACACGACCGCCGTCACGGCGTTCCTCTCCCACTGCCGCAGCGCCGGCCACCACCCGACCACGGCCCGCTACGGCCGGTGGGTGGTCGAGCAGGAGGCGCACAGCACCCGCAGGCCCTACTTCGACGGCGTCCGCCGGTTCTTCGGCTCGTGGGAGGAGGCCATGCGCTTCGCCTCCGCCCGCCAGCCCGCCGGGGAGCCCGCCGGGGACGGCTTCGCCGACACGAGGACCTGGTCCGACCTGGCCACCCCGGAGGCCCAGGAGATGCTCGGCCGCGCCGGCATCGGCGTGGTCCTCCCGGACGAGACCACCCCGGTGGCCGGCGAGGACGTCTGGGAGGACCTGCGCCGGCTCATCGCCACCGTGCTCGCCCGGCTGCCCTGGAACGACTTCCTCGTCGTGGAGTACGAGCGCTGCGACGACCGGTCGGAGGCGCCCGTCGCGTGGGCCGGGGTCGGCCCGCACGGCGTGGAGTGCGCCGTGCTCTCGGGCGGCCAGCTCGCGAACGCGGCCTGGCCCGTGGACGCCACCTTCTTCCACGAGGACGAGTGGAACGAGCCCGCGGGCTGGGACCAGCCGTGGACCACCGCGCCGCTGGGCTTCCCGGAGGCGGCGCAGAAGCTCGTCGAGGGCCTGCGCTTCGGCTGGGGCTGCGCCGACCCGTACCGCTTCCACTGGGGCGTGGGGTCCTTCCCCGCGGAGACCCGTGACGAGGCCGACGTCATCGCCCCCGACCGCCGGCAGTGGCGCACGCCGGCGGCGCCGGACACCGTCGACTCCTGACGCCCGCCGGAGCACTCATATGCTGTGCACCGGGAATCATGCGGGACTGATATTTATCTCCCGCGGGGCGAGGTCCTAGGCTGGCACGGTCCGCCGTTCCACCGCTGCGCGTTCTGTCATCCGGGAGCACTCCATGAGCCGCCACGTGCCGAGCACCACCCGGTCCGCCGGGCACTCCGGCCGCGGGCTCCGGCGGGACTGGTCCGCGTCGGCGGTCCTCGCGGGCCTCGTGGCCGTGGTCGTCTCCTACTCGGGGCCCGTGCTCGTGGTCCTCGAGGCCGCGCGGGCGGGCGGGCTCAGCCCGGAGCTCACCTCCTCCTGGCTGTGGGCCATCTCGGTCGGCTCGGGTCTCACGTGCGCGCTCATGAGCGTGTGGACCCGCCAGCCCGTCATGGTGGCGTGGTCCATCCCGGGGGCGGCGCTGCTGATCACCTCGCTCGGCAACTACTCCTTCTCCGACGCCGTGGGCGCCTACGTCGTCACCGGTGTCCTGGGCCTGCTCCTGGGCGTGACCGGGCTGATCGGCCGGATCCTGGCCGCGGTGCCCAAGCCCATCACCGCCGCCGTCCTGGCGGGCGTCCTCTTCCCCTTCTCCATCAAGGTGGCCGCGGCCGTCGTCGAGAACCCGTGGGTGGCGGGCGCCCTGGTCCTCGGCTATCTCCTGGGCCGGCGGTTCTTCCCCCGCTACGCGGTGTTCGCCGCGCTGGCGCTGGGCGTGCTGGCGGCGCTCGTCCGGGGACGGATCGAACCCGTGGTCCTGGACCTCTCCCTCACCGAGCCGGTGCTGACGCTGCCCACGTTCTCGTGGGACGCGATCGCCGGGATCAGCATTCCGCTGCTGATCGTGACCGCGGCCGGGCAGAACGCCCCGGGCCTGGCCATGATGCACACGGCCGGCTACGACGCCCGGGACCGCCTGCTGCTCGGCGCCTCGGGCGTCGCGTCGGTCGCCTTCGCGCCCTTCGGCAGCCACGCCCTCAACCTCGCGGCCGTGACCGCGGGCATCGCCACCAGTCCCGAGTCCCACCCGGACATCGCCCGGCGCTACGTGGCCGGCGTCTCGTGCGGGTTCTTCTACGTCCTGTTCGGCCTGTTCGCGGACACCATCGTGGCCGCGTTCTCGGCGATCCCTCCGGGGATGATCACCGCCCTCGCCGGCGTGGCCCTGCTGGGCGCGCTGCAGGGCTCCTTCTTCGACAGCATGCACCCCGGCCGGCACCAGCCGGCGGTCATCGAGGCGGCGCTCATCACCCTGGTGGTCACGGTCTCCGGGATCGCCCCCTACGGCATCGTCTCCCCGTTCTGGGGCATGCTCGCAGGGATCGCCGCGTACGCGATCCTGCGCCGCCCCGCGGCGGCCGGTTCCCGCTGAGCGGTCCGCAAGGCACCGGCCCCGAGTTCCGGCGGCGCCCCCGCGGGTCTACACTCGTCGGGTAGCGAAGGGGAGCCGCTCCCGGGTGCCCGCCGCCCGTCGGCCCGCCGCCGTCCCGGGCCCGACGACCGGTGCCGACGGTCCGCCCGTGCCCGCGGACGGACAGGCCCCTCCGCAGCACACCGTACGCACCCCGGTCGGACCCCGCGCGCCCCCTGCCGCCGCGGGCCCGAGGAAGGCCCCATGACACCCGCACCCGACGCCGACTCCCCCACCTCGCGGGAGGACACCTCCCACCCGAGCCGATCCGAGCGGGGGCAGATCCGCCGCTGGCGCAAGTACCTCGCGGAGGAGCGCGCCGAGGCACGGATCTACGCCCTCCTCGCCGCCCGCAGCACCGGCCGGGAGCGGGAGATCCTGCACCAGGTCTCCGAGGCCGAGCGGCGCCACGCCGAGCACTGGGTCCGGCTCCTCGGCCCGCACGCCGGGTCCGAGGCCCGGCCGTCCCTGTACTCCCGGCTGCTGATCTTCCTCGCCGCGCACTTCGGCTCCGTCTTCGTCCTGGCCCTGCTCCAGCGGGCCGAGAGCCGCTCCCCCTACGAGCGCGAGCAGGACGCGTCCGACGCCATGGCGGCGGACGAGGCCGTGCACGAGGAGATCATCCGCGCGCTCGCCACCGAGGGCCGGCACAAGCTCTCCGGCAACTTCCGGGCGGCGGTCTTCGGAGCCAACGACGGCCTGGTGTCGAACCTCGCCCTGGTGATGGGCGTGGGCGCCACCGGGACCTCCTCCGGGATGGTGCTCTTCGCGGGGATCGCCGGCCTGCTCGCGGGCGCGCTGTCCATGGGGGCCGGGGAGTTCGTCTCCGTGCGCTCGCAGCGCGAGCTGCTCGACGCCTCCCAGCCGACCCAGGTGACGCTGCACGTGGCCCCGAACCTGGATCTGGACGCCAACGAGCTCGTGCTGATCTACCGGGCCCGGGGCATGAGCGAGGAGGCCGCCGAGCACCGCGCCGCGGAGCGGCTGGGCTACTACGAGTGCGACTGCGATCCCTCCCGGTCGTTCCAGGACACCGTCGAGGACGAGCCGGCCCAGCACTCCACCGTGGCCCTGGGCACGGACCTGGGGGCGGCGGCGTCCAGCTTCTGCTTCTTCGCCTCCGGGGCGATCATCCCGATCCTGCCGTACCTCGCGGGCCTCACGGGGATCCCCGCGATGGCCGTGGCCCTCGTCCTGGTCGGGATCGCCCTGCTGGTCACCGGGGGACTCGTCGGACTGCTCTCCGGGGCCTCGCCCTGGAAGCGCGGGCTGCGCCAGCTCGCCATCGGCTACGGCGCCGCCCTGGCCACCTATCTCCTCGGCCTGCTGTTCAACACGAGCGTCGCCTGACCCGCCCGCCGCGGGGTGGTGCGGGCGCACCGGTCCTGTCCGTACTTCGGGGGACAGCGGCCGGCACCCCCCGCAGCGGACGCCGGCCGCTCCCGGCGCGAAAGGGCTGGTGGGAGCCGTATTTCCGGCGGATCCGCGGCCTCGGGAGGCTGCCGGGCCGGCCCACCGGGCGGCGCTCCCCCGCCCTGCACGCCCCGTTCCGGGAATCTTCTGGGGAAAGCGGGTGCGGACGCGGTGCCGCGTCGGATAAAGTTGCAAACGTGGTGAGAACCACAGCAATGGGGGAAATTGCACGGATCGGACCGATTCGGACGCACTGGGGGGTGCACCGTCTGCGGCATCCGTGTTCTGAAAGCCGCTCAGCCCACGGCTCTCCTCTGTTGAGGCGTGCAACGCCTGCCGATGGCCGCGGGTCCTCCATGGGAGGCGCATCTCTCCCCGCGCCGGGCGGACTCCTACCGCCCGTTCCCGCGGCCATCGGTCTACACCGCGCCCGGCACACCGTCCCGGCCCGCTGGGGCTAGGATCGGAGGGCCGCGCACGCCCCAGCCGGGGCCGCACCGCGCGGCGCACCCGTCACCAGCGCCGAGGAGCCCGCCCATGCCCGCCCAGGGGACCGTCGAACACGTCCTGACCGTCCACTGCCCCGAGGCCCACGGGCTCGTCAGCGCCATCACGTCCAACCTGACGCAGCAGGGCTGCGACATCTTCGACGTGAAGCACTTCTCCGACCGCTTCACCGACGAGTTCTTCATCCGCTGCCACACCGTCAGCGAGGCCGGCACGGCCACCGTCGAGTCCCTGACCGACGGCTTCGCCCCCGTCGCGGAGCAGCACGGCATGCGGTTCCGGCTCGTCTCCGTGCAGCGCCGGACGCGGGTGCTCGTGATGGTCTCCCGCTTCTCCCACTGCCTGACGGACCTGCTGCACCGCACCCGGATCGGCGAGCTGCCCATCGAGATCGTGGCGGTGGTCTCCAACCACCTCGACCACAGGAGCCTCGTGGAGTGGCACGGGATCCCTTTCCACCACATCCCCGTCACGGCCGGGACCAAGCCGCAGGCCGAGGGCCGGCTGCTGGACCTCGTGGACCGCTACGACGTCGAGCTGGTCGTGCTGGCCCGCTACATGCAGGTGCTCTCGGACGAGCTGACCCGCGAGCTGTCGGGGCGGTGCATCAACATCCACCACTCGTTCCTGCCCTCGTTCAAGGGCGCCAAGCCCTATCACCAGGCCTACGCCCGGGGCGTGAAGATGGTGGGGGCCACGGCCCACTACGTGACGGCGGACCTCGACGAGGGCCCGATCATCGCCCAGCGGGTCATGCCCGTGGACCACGCCCACACTCCCGCGGACCTCGTGGCGGTGGGCCGCGACGCCGAGATGCAGGCGCTGTCCCGCGCCGTGAAGTGGCACGCCGAGGGCCGCGTGGTGCTCTCCGGCAACCGCACCATCGTCCTGGTCTGAACGACCTGGTCCGCCCGGCCGGCCTCGCCGGGGCCGTCGGCGGGCGCGGTCACCGGCGGCCGGCCGCCCGTCCCGCCCCGGGGGCCGCCTCGAGGGGCTCCACCCGGACGGCGGCGCCCGTCTCGAGGGAGCGCTGGGCGGCATCGGCCACCCGGGAGGCGGCCACGGCGTCCCGGGCCGTGCAGGGGCTCGGGATCTCCCCGCGCACCACCTGCACGAAGGCGGCCATCTCCCGGCGGTAGGCCTCGGCGAAGCGGTCGTGGAACGTCGTGTGCGGCGGCCCCGCGGGGAACCCGACGCCCGGCTCGGCCGAGCGCATGGCCATGTGCTCGTCCATCCCCACGGCCACCGAGCCCTGGGAGCCCTGCAGCTCGAGCCGCACGTCGTGGCCCGCCCCGTTGTAGCGGGTCGCGGCCACGGTCGCCACCGTGCCGTCGTCGAGGGTGAGCACGGCGAGCGCGGTGTCGACGTCGCCCACCTCGCCGATCCGGGGGTCCCCGCGGTTGGACCCGCGGGCGTACACCTCAGTGACCTCCCGGCCCGTGATCCACCGGAGGACGTCGACGTCGTGCACGGAGCAGTCCCGGAACAGCCCGCCCGACGTCGCGAGGAACTCCACGGGCGGCGGGGTCATGTCACCGGTCACGGCGCGCACGGTGTGCAACCACCCCAGCGCCCCCGAGGCGTGGAGCTCCCGGGCGCGGACGTAGCCGGGGTCGAAGCGGCGCTGGTGGCCGATCTGCACCACGCCCTGCACGCGCTCGATCTCGTCGAGCAGGGGCATCGCCTCCTCGACCGACAGCGCCACGGGCTTCTCGCAGAAGACCGGCAGCCCGGCCTGCAGCCCGGCCCGGATCAGCTCCGGGTGGGAGGCCGTGCCGGTCGCCACGACGAGGCCGTCCACGCCGTCGTCGAGCAGCGCCCGGACCGTGGGCCGCAGGGCCGCCCCCGTCCGGGCGGCCACGGCGGCCGCCTGCTCGGGCACGGCGTCCGTGATGCTCAGCCGCACCGCCGGAGCGCCTTCCGGAGTGCGCAGGGCGGCGAGGTTGGCGGCGTGCATGGCGCCGATGCGGCCGGCGCCGATCAGTCCGATCCGGACGGTCATGGCAGGGGTCCTCTCGCGGGACGGGGGTCGGACCGGGACCGGCCCGCGGTTCATCCTGGGTGACCCGGCTCACCAATGTCAACACATTGTATGGACATGCACACATTCCATCGGCCACAATGGAGGGCGTCCGCAGTCCTGCACGCACGGTCCCGCCCCTGGAGGTCCCCATGTCCGGCCCGCTCCACCTCACGGTCGACAAGACCTCCCCCGTGCCCCTCTACCACCAGGTGGCGCAGGGGCTCGAGGACGCCATCCGCAGCGGTGAGCTGCCCCCGGGCACCAAGCTGGACAACGAGATCGATCTCGCGAACCGGCTCAACCTGTCCCGCCCCACCATGCGCAAGGCCATGGACCAGCTCGTCCGCGCCGGGCTGCTGGTGCGCAAGCGCGGGGTGGGCACCCAGGTGGTGGGCAGCCAGGTCCGGCGCTCGCTCGAGCTGACCAGCCTGCACGAGGACCTCCAGCGCAGCGGGGGCCGGCCCAGCACCACGGTGCTGGACTTCGCCCGGGTCCCCGCTGACGACGAGGTGGCGCTGCTGCTCGGGCTCGCCCCGGGCGCCGAGGTCTACCACCTCGTGCGCCGGCGGAGCACGGACGGCGAGCCGCTGGCCCTCATGGAGAACTGGATCCCGTGCGGGCTCTGCGAGCTCACGCGCGAGCAGCTCGAGAACGAGGGGCTGTACTCGCTGATGCGCGGACAGGGCGTCAACTTCCAGCTGGCCCACCAGCGGGTGGGCGCCGTCTCGGCCGACGAGTTCCAGGCGGAGCAGCTGGGGGTGGAGCCCGGGGCCGCGCTGGTCAGCATGCACCGCACGGCCATGGACGACCTCGGCCGCCAGGTCGAGACCGGCCGGCACGTGTACCGGGCCGACAAGTACACGTTCGAGCTCACCCTCGTCCAGCGCTGAGCGCCGGCGCTCCGGCCCGGAACCACCGCACGACGACGACACCGGAAGGCACACCCACTCATGCACACCGACAGCTCCCGCCCCGACTGGGTCCATCCCAAGGACTCCGCCGCCCAGGACGGCTGGTTCGTCTCCCTGGGCGGCCACGACTCCACCACCGAGGTCCCCGGCTGGGCCCACACGGGCCTGCGCGTGGCCGACCTCGGCCCGGGCGAGCGGATCAGCCTGGACGCCGCGGAGGAGGAGCGCATCGTGGTGCCCCTCACGGGCAGCTTCACGGCGGAGACGGGCGGGGAGAGCTACGACCTCGCCGGCCGCTCGTCCGTCTTCGCCGGCCCCACCGACGTGCTCTACACCGGGATCGGCCGGGACCTGACCGTGTCCACCCCGACCGGCGGCCGGGTGGCCGTGGCCTCGGCGCCCGCCCGTGCGGAGCACCCGACGCGGCTCGTGAGCCGCGACGAGATCCCGGTGGAGCTGCGCGGGGCGGGGAACTGCTCGCGCCAGGTGCACAACTTCGGCACGCCCGCGGCCCTGGAGGCCGACCGGTTCATCGTGTGCGAGGTGCTCACCCCCTCGGGCAACTGGTCCTCCTACCCGCCGCACAAGCACGACGAGGAGAAGGACGGGGAGACGGCGCTGGAGGAGATCTACTACTTCGAGACGCAGCTCGCCGAGGGCATGCCCGCCCCGGAGGGCCACGGCACCGATCCGATGGGCTACCAGCGCGTCTACGCCTCGGACGACCGGCCCATCGACGTCAGCGCCGAGGTGCGCTCCGGCGACGTCGTCCTGGTGCCCTACGGCTGGCACGGGCCCGCCATGGCGACCCCCGGCTACGACCTGTACTACCTCAACGTCATGGCCGGCCCCGGCCGGGTGCGGGAGTGGCTGATCAGCGACGACCCCCACCACGGCTGGATCCGCCGGACCTGGGACGAGTCGGCGGTCGACCCCCGGCTGCCCTTCGGCCGCTGAGCGGCTCCGCGGCGTCCCGTCCGGGCGTCCACGCCCGGGCCCGCCCCGGGGCCGAGCCGGCGGGCCCTCCCCCGTGGAGCCGCCGGCTCGGTCTGCTCGTGGCGGCGGTGCTGTTCATGGAGCACCTCGACGGCACGATCCTCGTCACGGCGGCTCCGCGGATCGCGGCCGACCTCGGCGTCGGCAGCGCCGAGGTCGGCCTCACGATGACCGTCTACCTCGTCACCGTGGCCGCGTTCATCCCCGTGGGCGGATGGCTCGCGGGCCGCTTCGGCCCCCGGCGGGTGTTCTGCACGTCCATCGCCGTCTTCACGCTGGCCTCCGTGCTGTGCGCGGTGAGCGGCAGCCTCCCGGCCCTGGTGGCCGGGCGGGCCCTGCAGGGGCTCGGCGGCGCCCTGATGGTCCCGGTCGGGCAGCTCATCGTGCTGCGCGCCACGGACCGGCGGGACCTGCTGCGGACGATCGCCTGGATCACGTGGCCCGCGCTGCTCGCGCCCGTGCTCGCACCGCTCGTGGGCGGACTGCTGACGTCCTGGGCGAGCTGGCACTGGATCTTCCTGGTCAACGTCCCGGTGGGCGCGGCGGCCCTCGTCGCGGCGCTGTGGCTCGTCCGCGACACCGGGACCGAGCCGCGACCCCTCGACGTGCCGGGGCTGTTCTGGTGCACGACCGCCGTGTTCGGTCTGGTCGCCGGACTGGAGCTCCTGCCGCACCGGCAGTGGGCCGGCGCCGCCGTCGTCCTGCTCGGCGCCGCGGCGCTCAGCGGGGCCGTGGCCGTCCGGTGGCTGCTGCGCACCGAGAACCCCCTGCTGGACCTGCGGGTCTACCGGATCCCCGGCTACCGGGCGGCCAACTCGGGCGGCCTCGCCTACCGGGCGGCCGTGAGCTCGGTGCCGTTCCTGCTGCCGCTGCTGCTCCAGGACGGCTTCGGCCGCTCGCCCGTGGAGTCCGGACTGCTCGTGACCGCGGTGTTCGTGGGCAACGTGGGGGTCAAGCCCGCGACCACTCCGCTGCTGCGCCGGTTCGGGTTCCGCACCGTCCTCGTCGGCTCCGTCGCGGGCGGCGCGGCGGCCGTGGCAGCGCTCGCCCTGCTCACCCCGGGAACGCCCCTGTGGCTCGTCACCGGCCTCCTGCTGCTCAGCGGGGCGCTGCGCTCCGTCGGGTTCACCGCCTACAACTCCCTGCAGTTCGCGGACGTGGGACCGGAGCAGCTCTCCTCCGCCAACGCCCTGTCCGCCACCAGCGCGCAGCTGGCCACCGGGCTCGGGATCGCCCTGGGCGCGCTCGTCCTGCAGCTGTCCGCGGCCACCGCGGACGCACTCCCCGGGACCGGCGAACTGTTCCCGCACCGTGCCGCCCTCGTGGCCGTGGCCGCCCTGCTCCTGGTGCCCCTGCTCGGTGCCCTGCGGCTCTCCCCCACGGCGGCCGCACACGTCACCGAGCGGCCGCCCCGGGGTGCTCGGTCCGCACGCCGGGGCTGACCGGGCGCCGCGTCCACGGCGTCGTCGGGCATGCCGTGCACTCTTCCAATATGTCCTGACATATGGTCAAATTCTCATAGCAGAGTTCTGCACCGTCCGGACCACCCCTGCAGGACCGCCCGGCACCGCACCCACCCCTCCCGCCCGCACCGAACGAAAGGCTCCGACCATGCCCCTCGTGCGCATCGACGTCGTCCAGGACCGCCGCTCCCCCGCCCAGCTCCGCGAGCTCGCCGACACCGTCCAGGACGTGATGCTCGACACCTTCGCCGCCCCGCCCCGCGACCGCTACCAGATCATCACCGAGCACCGGCCCGGGCAGATCATCGCCGAGGACACCGGGCTGGGCTACACCCGCACCGACGACCTCGTGGTCGTCCAGGTCACCCAGCAGGGCCGCAGCGAGGCCCAGAAGCAGGCCATGTACCGCGCCCTGGCCGACCGCCTCGAGGAGCGCACCGGCCTGGACCCGCAGGACCTCATCGTCTCCGTCACCGAGAACACCCGCGAGGACTGGTCCTTCGGCCTGGGCACCGCCCAGTTCCTCACCGGAGAGCTCTAGCCGCGCGGCCCTCCGTCCCGCGGCCGGCTCCGGGACGGAGGGCCGCGGCGGCAGCCCCGGAGCGCAGGCGGGTCCCCTCCGGACAGCGGGCGGGTCCCCTCCGGAGCCGGAGGGGACCCGCCGGAGGGGCGGCCGCGGTCAGCGCAGGGCGGGGACGGACGCGGCGGCGTCCTTCAGGACGCCCGCGGCGATCTCGAGCCCCTCGATCCGCCCCAGGGACACGTCCTCGTGCTCGATGTTGACCGCCATGTCCGGGTCGACCTCGTGCAGGGCGGCGAGGAACTCCGCCCAGTACGCGGTGTCGTGGCCGCGCCCGAGCGCCACGAAGTCCCAGGCGGAATCCGTCGGCCACTCGTTGGCCCACTCGTCGCCGCCGAGGTTGGTGCGCTCCTCCTCGGGGCCGAGCCGGCGGAAGCTGTTGTCCAGGACGCCGTAGAGCGCGGCGTTCTCACGATTGATCCGCACGTCCTTGGCCGCCGCGTGGAAGATCAGCGGGCCGAGTTCGCGGACCACGGCGACCGGATCCATCTGCTGCCAGAACAGGTGCGAGGCGTCGAGCTCCACCCCCACATGGGTGGCGCCGGTCAGCTCGATGAGCTTGCGGACGTCGGCGGTGTTGAACACGACGTTCTGCGGGTGCAGCTCCAGGGCCACCTTGACGCCGTGGTCGGCGGCCATCCGGTCGGTCTCCCGCCAGAAGTCCGCGACGAGGCCCCACTGGTGGTCCAGCACGTCCAGGGAGGCCGAGTTCCAGGCGTTGACGATCCAGTTGGGCACCGTGGCCCCGGGCTCCCCGCCGGGCAGCCCGGACATCGTCACCACGCGGTCCTGGCCCAGCCGCTCGGCCAGCCGGATGGAGCGGCGGATGTCCTCGGCGTGCTTCTCGCCGATCGCCGGCTTGGGGTGCAGCGGGTTGCCGTTGCAGTTGAGGCCGGCGATCGAGACGCCGGTGCCCTCGAAGACGCCCAGGTAGTCGTCGCGGGCGGCGTCACTGACGAGGATCTCGTCCATGTCCGGGACGTGGACGGCCGGCAGGAAACCTCCCGTGTTGATCTCGATGCCGGTCAGGCCGAGGTCGGCAATGACCTTCAGGGCCTCGGGCAGGGGGCGGTCGTGCAGGATTGCGTTGTAGACGCCGAGCTTCACAGGACGACCTTCTTTCCGTTGTTGGTGGCGGACTCCACGGCCGCAGCCAGGACCTCCATGTTGTGCACGCCGTCGTCGAAGGAGGCGTTGCGCGGCAGCGAGACGGACTCGTCCAGACCCGCGACCTCCTCCAGGAAGGCCCGTGCCTGGTAGCCGAAGGCGTCGTTCTGCCCGAAGCCCACGCCCGGGGCGTCCATGGCCAGGCCGCCTCCGAGGTAGGGGTGCCCGGGGCCGAGGTTGACGGTGCGATAGCCGTTGGTGGCCTCAGGCCCCTCGCGCAGGAACAGCTCGATCTCGGCCGGGCGCAGCTGGGTGAACCGCGCCGCGCCCTTCTCGCAGAACACCTCGAAGGTCAGGGTGTTGGGGTGCCCCGCGGCCACCCGGGAGACCTCCAGACTGCCGGCGCCGGAGGCGAACTCGGCGGAGCAGGCCGCGTAGTCGTCGTTCTCGACCGGCTCGTGGACGTCGCTGACCTCGCCGATGTCGTGCCCGGTCACCGCTCCCACCGGCAGCGGGCGTTCGGTGATGGTGGTGGCCAGGCGTCCGCCGGACACGGAGGCGATGTCGCCGCAGAGGAACTCCGCGACGTAGGCCAGGTGGCTGCCGACGTCGGCCAGCGCCCCGGAGCCGGGGCCGCCCTGGTACCGCCAGCTCATGGGCGCCTTGGGGTTCACGCCGTAGTCGGTCCAGTACCGGCCGCTGAAGTGCAGCACCTTCCCCAGCGTTCCGCCCTGGATCAGGTCGCGGATCGCGGCGATGCCGGGAGTGCGCCGGAAGGTGAAGCCGATCCGGGCGATGGACTCTGCCTGCTCGGCGGCGGCGGCCATGGCGCGGGCGTCCTCGAGGGTGTCGCTGAGCGGCTTCTCGCACAGCACGTGCTTGCCGGCCTCCAGCAGGCCCTCGACCGCCCGGCGGTGGAAGCGGTTGGCGATGACGACGCTGACCACGTCGATCTCGGGGTCCGCCGCGATCGCCTCCCAGGAGCCGACGGCCTTCTCGTAGCCGTAGCGGCGGGCGACGTGGCCGCCGAGGGTCTCGTTGACGTCGCCGACGGCGACGTAGCGCAGCGGGGGCAGGACGGGATCGTAGAGGGTGGGCGCCACACGGTAGGCGGCCGTGTGGGCCTGCCCGGCCATGCCGGCGCCGATGACGGCGATGCCGATGCTGTCGGTCATGCTTCTCTCCTGGAGCGGGGACGGGACGAACGGGGAATGCGGGGAGAACGCGCGGGGTGAGACGGGAAAGAGCGGCACCGTGGAGCCGGACATTGTGTGCCGGGCCACATTTTGGAGCGCTCCAACGAGCGTAGGATCTCCTCGGGACCCGGTCAAGAGGTTTGTCAGGACAAGATGGGAGAGAATGCTGTGGTGAACTCGCGTCCGCCCCGCCCGCCCACCATCTACGACGTCGCCCGGGCCGCGGGCGTCTCCAAGTCGCTCGTCTCCCTCGTCCTGCGCGGCTCCCCCAGCGTGTCCGAGGCCCGGCGGACCGCCGTCCTGGAAGCGGTGGAGCAGCTGGGCTACCGCCCCAGCCAGGCGGCCGCGGCGCTGGCCGGAGCCGCCACGCGCACCATCGGCGTGGTCCTCGACGACTTCCGGAACCTCTGGTTCGTCTCCCTCCTGCAGGGGCTGCAGGACGGGCTGGCCCCGCACGGCTTCCGCATCGCGGTCTCCGACCACACGCTGAACGCGCACGTGGAGACCGGCCCGCTGGACGGTTTCCTGGCCATGCGCGTCGACGGCCTGGTCATCGCCACGGAACCGACGCCCGCCATGCGCGTGCCGGAGGGACTGCCCGTGGTGGTCGCGGGCAGCCGGCGTGGCGTGATCCCCGGCGCGGACGTCGTGGCGGACGACGACCGTCTCGGCGGCCGGCTGGCCACGGAGCACCTCCTGGAGCTCGGCCACCGGCGGCTCGGCCACCTCACCGGTGACGGCGGGGCGGCGGAGCTGCGGGCCCGGGGTTTCCGGGACGCGCTCCGGGAGCGGGGCCTGCGTGCGCCGGTGGTGCGCGGCGCGGGCGGCACCACGGAGGAGGACGGCTATCGGGCCGCGCTGCGGCTGCTGGCCGAGGCGCCGGCCACGACCGCGGTCTTCGCGGCCAACGACACCATGGCGATGGGGGCGCTGGCGGCGGCCCGCGAGAGCGGGCTGCGGGTGCCGGAGGACCTGTCCGTGATCGGCTACGACGACTCCCCCGTGGCGGCCACCCACCTGCTGCGGCTCACGACCGTCGACGGGCGCAACGCCGAGGTCGGGGCCGCCGCCGCCGAGCGCCTCGTGCAGCGGGCGACGACGACGGCGGCGGCCCCGGTGCGGACCGCGCTGCTGACGCCCCGCCTGGTGCTGCGCAGCTCGTGCGCGGCGCCCCGGAGCGGCTGAGGGTCCGCGCAGGAGAGCGAGAAGCCGGTCCCGGAGCCGCCGCGGCGGCTCCGGGACCGGCCCGGGGCGGGGGCCCAGCGGTGGGAGATCACCGCTGGAGCGGGCTCACCGGTAGAGCTCCGGCTTCTCCTCGAGCTGCACGGGGACGATCTCCCCGCTGGCCTGGGCCCGGACACCGGCCTCGCAGCACGCCGCGGTGGCGTAGCCGTCCCAGGCGGAGGGCCCGCCCAGCTCGCCGCGCGCGGCCGCGTCGGCCCAGTCCTGGAGCTCGATGTCGTAGGCGTCCCGGAAGCGCTCCTCGAAGCCGGGGGTGATGCTGCCGCCCCACGTGCCGGCCGTGCGGACGTAGGGCTCGGTGTCCCCGCCGATGCCCACGACACCGGTCTCGAAGGAGGCCTGGGTGGCCACCTGGTAGCCGAACTGGGCGTTGACGTACGCCTCCACCTGGGCGAGCACCCCGGACTCCGTCTCCATCAGCACGAGCTGCGGGTCGCGCTGACCGTTGGGGGCGTTGCGGGTGGAGCGTCCGATCCGGACCTGGACGGAGGTGATCTCCTCCCCGGTGAAGTAGCGCACCGCGTCGAACTCGTGCACCACGGAGTCGTTGATGATCATCTCGTTGGTGAAGCCCGCGGGGGTGGTCGGGTTGCGGTGCTGGTGGTGCAGGGTCAGCAGCTCACCGTAGGTCTGCTCCTCGATGAGCCGGCGCAGGGACCGGTAGCCGGCGTCGAAGCGGCGCATGAAGCCCACCTGGATGAGCTTCCGGCCCGCGGCGGCCTCGGCCTGCACCACGCGCCACGCCGAGGCGGCGTCCGGGGTCAGCGGCTTCTCGCACAGGGTGGGCAGGCCGTGCTCGATCACGGCGAGCAGGACGTCCTCGTGCAGGAACCCCGGGGTGGCGATCAGGGCGGCGTCGATGTCACCACGGTCCAGGACCTCCTGGAAGCTCGTGCCGGCGAGGGCGCCGTCGATGTGGGCGACGGCGGCCTCCGCCCGGGGCCGGTCGATGTCGACGACGGCCGCCACCTCGGCGCCCGTGGTGCGGTGGTGGATCCGGTCGATGTGGTCGGCGCCCATGCGGCCCGCTCCGACGACGGCTACGCGCAACGGAGTGTTCATGGTCTGTGTCCTCTCTGTGCCCCTCGCAGGGCGGGGTGGTCTGGGGGCCCGTCCCCGCCGGTCGCGGGACCGGCGGGGACGGGCTCGGGTGCGGTCGGCTCAGTGGTCGCCCGAGGACGGGAACGCGAAGGACGCCCCGGACGCGTGGTGCGGCTCGGGCCACCGCTCGGTGACGGCCTTGCCGCGGGTGTAGAAGCGCACGCCGTCGGGCCCGTAGATGTGGTGGTCGCCGAACAGGGAGGCCTTCCAGCCGCCGAAGGAGTGCCAGGCCACGGGCACGGGGATCGGGACGTTGACGCCGATCATGCCCACGGTCACGCGCCGCTTGAACTGCCGGGCATAGGCGCCGGAGGACGTGAAGATCGCGGTGCCGTTGCCGTACGGGTTGGCGTTGATGACCTCGATGCCCTCGTCGAGGCTGTCCACGCGCAGCACGACGAGCACGGGCCCGAAGATCTCCTCCTCGTAGGCCTCCATGTCCTGCCGGACCTTGTCGAGGACGGTCGGGCCCACGAAGAAGCCGTTCTCGTGGTCGGCCACGATCAGGTCGCGCCCGTCCACGACGACGGCCGCACCGGCCTCCTCGGCGGCGGTGACGATCCGGCGCACGCGGTCCCGGGAGGCGGGGGTGATGACCGGGCCCATGTCGGAGGAGGCGTCCATGCCGTTGCCCACGGTGATGTCCTTGGCGCGCTCCGCCAGCTTGTCCACGAGCAGGTCCGCGGCCTCGCCCACGGCCACGGCCACGGACACGGCCATGCAGCGCTCCCCGGCGGAGCCGAAGGCGGCCGCGGTGAGGTTGTCCGCCGCGGAGTCCATGTCCGCGTCCGGCAGCACGATGGCGTGGTTCTTGGCCCCGCCGAGGGCCTGGACCCGCTTGCCGTGCTTCGTGGCGGTCTCGTGCACGTACTGGGCGATCGGGGTGGAGCCCACGAACGAGATGCCGTCGACGTCCGGGTGGGTCAGCAGCCCGTCCACGGCCTGCTTGTCGCCGTGCAGGACCTGGAAGACGCCGTCGGGCAGGCCGGCCCGCTGCCACAGCTCGGCGATCAGCAGGGACGGGGAGGGGTCCCGCTCGGAGGGCTTGAGGATGAACGCGTTGCCGGTGGCGATCGCCACCGGGGCCATCCACAGCGGCACCATGACGGGGAAGTTGAACGGGGTGATGCCCGCGACCACGCCGAGGGGCTGGCGGAAGGAGTAGACGTCGATGCCGGTGGAGAACTGGTCGGAGAACTCCCCCTTGAGCTGCTCGGCGATGCCGCAGGCGAACTCCACGACCTCGAGGCCGCGGCCCACCTCGCCCTTGGCGTCGGAGAGCACCTTGCCGTGCTCGGCGGTGATCAGGGCGGCGAGGTCGTCGGTGTGGGCGGCCACGAGCTCGCGGAACTTGAAGAGCACGGCGGTGCGCTTGGCCAGGGAGACGTCGCCCCACGAGTCGGCGGCCCTGCGGGCCGCGGCCACCGTGGTCTGCAGGTCCTCGTCGGTGGCCAGGTGCAGGATGCCGGACACCTGCCCGGTGGCGGGGTTGTAGATCTCCTGCGTGCGGTCCCCGGTGCCGGGGGTGCGCCTGCCGTCGATGAAGTGCTCGACGTGCTGGGTCTGCTGCTGGGTCTGCTGGCTCATGCGTTCCTCCTGGACTCCCCGAGCAGCGGACGCTGCCGGGACTTGTGCTGCTGGTAGACCTCGTGGGCCTCGTGGGTGGATGCGAGGGTGGCGGTGCCCGTCACGGGCACGTCCCACCAGGACTCGGAGCTGGGCGCGTCGATCAGGGGGTCCGACTCCACGTGCACGAGCACGGGGCCGGAGCCCTCCGGCACGGCCTTGGCCTCCGCGACGGCCGCCTGCAGCCGGTCGATCACGCCCTCGCCGGGCTCGACCCGCAGCACCCGCACCCCGAGGGACTCGGCGTTGGTGGCGAGGTCGATGGGCAGGGTCGAGCCGTCGTCGAAGCTGTGCCGCTCCCCGTCGAGGTAGCGGTACTTGGTGCCGAAGCGCTGGGAGCCCAGCTGCTCCGAGAGGGCGCCGATCGAGGCGTAGCCGTGGTTCTGGATCAGCACCACCACGAGCTTGAGCCCCTCGGCCACGGCCGTGACGAGCTCGGTGTGCATCATCAGGTAGGAGCCGTCCCCGACCATGACGACGACGTCCCGCGCGTCCCGGGGCGCTCCGGCCCGGTCCGCCTCGGCCACTGCGGCCCGCTTGACCCCGAGCCCGCCGGCGATCTCGTAGCCCATGCACGAGAACGCGTACTCGACGTGGTAGCCGTACGGGT
The DNA here is from genome assembly GCF_049716185.1 of Kocuria sp. CH-021. Taxonomy (NCBI): domain Bacteria; kingdom Bacillati; phylum Actinomycetota; class Actinomycetes; order Micrococcales; family Micrococcaceae; genus Kocuria; species Kocuria sp. CH-021. Next base: position 188,737 of record NZ_JBNAFK010000002.1, read on the forward strand.
CCTTGACCCGCCACATCTTGTGCAGGTCGCCGGGCAGCGAGCCCGCGGCGCACACGACGACGTCGCGCTCGTCCATGGCCTCGTTGACGGCCCCGATGATCTCGTTCTGGCTGGGCAGCGGCAGGTGCCGCTCGCCGAAGGCGGCGTCCACGGTGGCGTCCCAGCGCTGCTTCTCGGCCTCGACGGTCGCCGCGAGGTCCGCGCCCACCCGGTACCCGCCGAGCGCCTTCGTCAGCTCCACGAGGGTCTTGCGTGCGTCGGCGACGACCGGCACGGCCGTGCCCTGCTTGTACGCGTCGAACGCGGCCACGTTGACGTTGACGAAGCGCACGTCCGGGTGCTGGAACGCGGTGCGGGAGGCCGTGGTGAAGTCCTCGTACCGGGTGCCGATGCCGATCACGAGGTCGGCCTCGGCCACCACGGCGTTGGAGGCCGTGGAGCCGGTGGAGCCGACGGCGCCGAGGCACTGCGGGTGGTCCCAGTCCAGGACGCCCACGCCGGCCTGGGTGTAGGCGACGGGGATGCCCGTGGCCTCGGCGAACTCGCGCAGCGCCTCGGTCGCGAAGGCGTAGTGGACCCCGCCGCCGGCGATGACCACCGGCCGCTCGGCCGCGCGGATCGCCGCGACGGCCGCCCGGACGTCCTCCTCCTCCGGGGCGGGCCGGCGGATCCGCCACTCGCGGGGCGCGAGGAACTCCTCCGGCACCTCGAGGGCCTCGGCCTGCACGTCCTGCGGCAGCGCGATGGTCACGGCGCCGGTCTCGGCGGGGTCCGTGAGCACCCGCATCCCGTTGAGCAGCGCGGAGAACAGCTGCTCGGGCCGCCACACGCGGTCGAAGTAGCGGCTGACCGGCCGGAAGACGTCGTTGACGGTGATGTCGTTGGCGTCGGGGCGCTCGAGCTGCTGGAGCACCGGGTCCGGCCGCCGGGAGGCGAACTGGTCCGAGGGGAACAGCAGCGCGGGCAGCCGGTTCGTGGTGGCCAGGGCGGCGCCGGTGACCATGTTCGTGGCTCCGGGCCCGATCGAGGTGGACACCGCGAAGGTCGCCCGGCGCCGGGTGTGCCGGGCGTAGCCGACGGCCTGGTGCACCTGGGCCTGCTCGTTGCGGCCCTGGTAGTAGGGCATGACCGTGGGGTCCTCGGCCTGGTACTGCTTCAGGGCCTGTCCCACCCCGGCCACGTTGCCGTGGCCGAAGATGCCGAACATCCCGGGGATCGTGCGCTGCCGGTACTCCTCGCCGCCGATCCGGTCGACGGTCCACTGGTTGGCCAGGAACTCCACGAGCGCCTGGGACACGGAGAGGGTGCGGGTGCTCATCGGGCGGCTCCTTCCTCGACGGGGTGCCCCTTGAGCAGGGACGCGGCGGTGGCCACGGCGCCGGCGACGTCGCCGTCCTCGGGGTACAGCAGGGTGCGGCCCACGGTCAGGCCCTGCACACCGGGCAGGGCCAGGGCGGCCTCCCAGGTCGCGAAGACCTCGTCGGGCCGGCCGCTGGGGTCGCCGCCGAGCAGGACCGTGGGCAGGGTGGTGGCCGCCATGACGCGCTCCATGTCCTCGACGACGGGCAGCTTCATCCACGTGTGCGCGGAGCTCCCGCCCAGGCCCTGGGCGATGGCCACGGACTGGATCACCGCGTCGGCGGAGAGGTCGTTGACGATGCCCCGGTCGGTGATCCGGGAGATGAAGGGCTCGACCATCGCGATCAGCCCGAGCGCCGCCAGGGAGTCCACCGCGCGCGCCGTGCTCTCCAGCACGGAGGTGGTGTCCGGGGACTCGAAGCAGATGCGGGTCAGCATCTTGCCGCCATCGGCACCGACCCGGTCCAGCGCCGCCGCGGTGTGGCCAGTGAAGCGGTCGTCGATCTCGTTGACCAGGCCCGGCAGCCCCCCGCGGTTCATGGAGCCGAAGACGAGCTTGCCGTCGAGGGCGCCCAGCAGCAGCAGGTCGTCGAGCACGTCCGGGGACGCCAGCACGCCGTCGACCCGGTGGTTCGCCAGGGCGATCTGCAGCCGGTCGAGCAGGCTGCGGCGGTCGGCCATGGCGTCGTGCTCGTCGCGGACCTTCAGGGCGCCGCGGGCCGCGTGGTCCGCGGCGACCACGAAGTTCTGCTTGCCGTGGACGAGGCCCGGGTGGCGCCGGCGGGTGTCGGCGGCGCGCTGGACGGCGCGCGGGTCCTCGAGCCGGGTCCGGCTCAGGTGCTCGTAGCGGCGCGGATCGGCCGTGTCGAGCTCGAGGGTGGACGTGGTGGTCATCGGGTGGCTCCTTCGGGAACGGCGCGGCCGCGCTCGAGCAGCAGCCGGAAGACCTCGTCGGGGGTGGGCATGGCATCGGAGCAGGAGATCCTCGACGCCACGATCGCGCCGGAGGCGTTGGCGTAGTCCAGGACCTGCTCGAGGCTCCAGCCCTGGTTGATGCCGTGGCAGAAGGCCCCGCCGAAGGAGTCCCCGGCGCCGAGGCCGTTGACGGTCTCCACGGGGACGGGAGCCGAGACCACGCGTTCGTCGCGGGTCTTGGCCATGACCCCTTCGGGGCCGAGCTTGACCACGGCGATCCGCACGCCGGCCTCCAGCAGCCGGTCGGCCTGCTCGTCCGGGGTGCCCACCCCCACGGCCACCGCGCACTCCTTGTCGTTGCCGATGGCGATGGTGACGTGCTGGAGCAGCTCGTGCACCTGCGCGCGGGCGTCCTCCTCGGACTCCCAGAACATGGGCCGGTAGTCGAGGTCCAGGATCGTGTGCTGGTCGTTCCGCAGCTGCTCGCGGGGCCGGGCCTCGTGGGCGGCGAAGTGGGCGGAGCGGGAGGGCTCCTGGCACAGGCCGGTCACGGTGGACCACAGGATGCGCGTGTCGCGCACGACCTCGGCGTCGATCTCCTCGGGCCGGATCTGCAGGTCCGGGGCCGTGGGGAACCGGCCGTAGAAGTACAGCGGGAAGTCCTCCGGCGGGCGGATCGCGCAGAACGTGGCGGGGGTCTGCAGCCCCGGCACGGGGCTCACGAACCGGTCGTCCACGCCGTAGCGGGTGAGCTCCCGGTGCAGGTAGGCGCCGAACGGGTCGTCGCCGGTGCGGGTGATCACCGCGGCGGACTCGCCGTGGCGGGCCGCGGCGACCGCGACGTTCGACGGCGAACCGCCCAGGTACTTGCGGAACGTGGTCACGTCCTCCAGGCCGACGCCGATGTCGTCGGGGTAGATGTCGACGCTGATGCGCCCCAGGGTCACGACGTCGTAGCTCATGCGTGGGCCTCCGCCTTCTGCGCGTTCTGCTGCTGGGAGCGGGCCGCGGCGGCCCGCTCGGTCATCTGCTCCAGCTGGTAGCGGGAGACCTCCATCGCGTTCTCGTTCTCGGCGAAGACCGAGGAGACCATCACGGAGTCCTCGCGGTCGAGGAAGCCGTTGGCCGCGAGCCCGCCGAAGAACTCGTCCCAGTCGACGTCCCCGTCGCCGATCTTCAGGTGCTGGTGCACCCGGGCGCTGCTGCCCGGCGGGTTGGTGATGTAGCGCAGCCCGTGCGAGCGGTGGTGGTCCATGGAGTCGGCTACGTGGACCACGCGCAGCCGGTCCCCCACGGCGGCCATGATCTCCAGCGGGGCGTCCTCCATGTGGAAGGTGTGCGGGGCCACGTAGGCGAAGCCGAGGCTCGGGGAGTTCACGCCCCGGATCACGCGCCAGGCGGCCAGGCCCTGCTCCACGAAGTCGTCGGGGTGCGGGTCGATCGCGATGTGCACGCCCTCGGCCTCGACGAGGGGCAGCAGCTCCTCCATGGACCGGTAGAAGGCCCGCTCGGACTCCTCGGCCCGCTCGGGCCGGCCCTGGAACTCGGTGTTCATCTGCTGCACCCCGAGGTCCACGGTCATCCTGACGGCCCGCTTCCAGTAGCGCACGGCCGCCTCCCGGGCGTCCGGGTCCGGCGCGGACCAGCGCAGCACCGGGAGCACGGAGGCGATCTGCACCCCGGCGTCGCGGCAGGCCGTCCGCAGGTCCGCGACGAGCCGGTCGTCGGCCTTGGGGTGGTTGAAGAAGGGCAGGAAGTCCGCGTGCGGCGTCAGCTGCAGGTACTCGTAGCCCAGGTCCGCGGCGAGCCGCGGGAACTCGAGCAGGGAGTGGGTCGAGTGGAACGGTGTGGGATCGAGGGCGATCTTCATGGACGGTTCTCCAGGTCTGTGGTGCGCGGACGGGTCAGCGGACGCGGGTGCGGGAGCCGCAGCCCAGCAGGTAGGAGCGCGTACGGGTCGCGATGGGCAGCGGGACGTCGAAGGAGGGGACGGGGTACATGTCCTGCTCGACGATGCCGAAGATCGGCCGCTCCAGCTTCTCCACCTCCGCGATGACCTCCGCGAGGTCGGGCAGGCCGGCGGGCGGCTCGACCATGACACCGGCCAGGTTGGCCGCGGCCCAGGTCAGGTTCTCCCGGCGCACGCGCTCGAGGACCACCGGGTCGATCTGCTTGAGGTGCAGGTAGCCGATCCGCTCGGGGTACTTGCGGATCAGGTCCACGGAGGACGCTCCCCCGTACTCGGCGTGGCCGGTGTCCAGGCACAGGGTGACCAGCTCGGGGTCGGTGCGCTGGAGGAAGGTCTCGATGTCGGGCTGGCCGCACACGTGGGAGTCGGCGTGGGAGTGGAACTGCTGCTGCAGGCCGTACTCCTCCCGCAGCACCTTGCCGAGCCGGTCGTGGCCCGTGCACAGGGCGTTCCACTGCTCGGTGCTCAGGTGCTCGTTCTCGAGGGCCTCGCCCGTGACGTCGTCGCGCCACATGGCCGGGATCACCACGATGTGCTCGCCGCCCATGGCGGCGGTCAGCTCGGCGACCCTGCGGGCGGGCTCCCAGGCCTCGTCCCACTGGGCGGCGCCCCGGTGGAAGGCGGTGAAGACCGTGCCGGCGGAGACCTTGAGGTCGCGCTGGGCCAGCTCGTCGGCGAGCCGGGCGGGGTCGGTGGGCAGGTAGCCGTAGGGGCCCAGCTCGATCCACGAGTAGCCGGCCTCGGCCACCTCGTCGAGGAAGCGCTCCCAGGGCGTCTGCTGGGGGTCGTCGGGGAACCACACGCCCCACGAGTCCGGGGCGGTGCCGATCAGCACGGGGTTCTTCTGCTGGGCCGCCGTGTCGACGGTCCGGGGGGTCGCGTTCTGCTGCGCCATGGTGACCTGCTTTCTGGTGCCGGGCCGGTGCTCCGGGCGGGTGCCGGAGGCCGGGTCGATCAGTGTTCCGGATCACAACCAGGATACGACATCAGGTCAGTTTGTAAAGACATACCGTCTTATTCACGTCGTGGCGTGGCCGGCGCCGGCCGGCGCCCGGTCACGCGGCGCGCCGGCGTGGCCCCGGACACGCACCAGGCCCCGCCCACGACGGTGCGTGGACGGGGCCTGGTGCGTGCAGGATCAGCGGGCCGGGGCCCGGGGCGTCACTTGCCCTCGAAGATCTCCCGCATGAGCTGGGCGGTCTCGGACGGCGTCTTGCCGACCTTCACGCCCGCGGCCTCGAGGGCCTCCTTCTTGGCCTGCGCGGTGCCCGAGGAGCCGGAGACGATGGCGCCGGCGTGGCCCATGGTCTTGCCCTCGGGAGCGGTGAAGCCGGCGACGTAGCCGACCACGGGCTTGGACACGTTGGCCTTGATGAAGTCCGCGGCGCGCTCCTCGGCGTCGCCGCCGATCTCGCCGATCATCACGATGGCCTCGGTCTCGGGGTCCGCCTCGAACGCCTCGAGGGCGTCGATGTGGGTGGTCCCGATGACCGGGTCGCCGCCGATGCCGATGGCCGTGGTGAACCCGATGTCCCGCAGCTCGTACATCATCTGGTAGGTCAGGGTCCCGGACTTGGAGACCAGCCCGATCCTGCCCTTGCCGGTGATGTTGGCCGGGGTGATGCCGACCAGCGACTCGCCGGGGGTGATGATGCCGGGGCAGTTCGGGCCGATGATGCGGGTGGTCTGCTGGCCGTCCGCACCGGTCCTAGACTTGGCGTAGGCCCAGAACTCGGCGGAGTCCTGCACCGGGATGCCCTCGGTGATGACGACCACCAGCGGGACCTCGGCGTCGATGGCCTCGATCACGGCGTCCTTCGTGAAGGCCGGCGGGACGAAGACGATCGACACGTCCGCACCGGTCTTCTCGACGGCCTCGGCGACCGTGCCGAAGACCGGCAGCTCGACGCTGTTGCCGTCCTTGTCCTGGTGGGACACGGTGGTGCCGGCCTTGCGGGCGTTCACGCCGCCCATGACCTGGGTCCCCGCCGCGAGCATGCGCCCGGTGTGCTTGGTGCCCTCGCCGCCGGTGATGCCCTGAACGATGACCTTGGAGTCCTTGTTCAAAAAGATAGCCATTGCTGTTCGTTCCTTAGAAGTGTTCGTCCGTGTCGGCGGATCAGTTGGCGGCGTGGGCGAGCTCGGCAGCCTTGTCCGCACCCTCGTCCATGGTCTCGGCGAGGGTGACCAGCGGGTGGTTGGCGCCGGCGAGGATGCGCCGGCCCTCCTCGACGTTGTTGCCGTCCAGGCGGACCACCAGCGGCTTGTCCTCCTCGTCGCCGAGGATCTCGAGCGCCTTCACGATGCCGTTGGCCACGGCGTCGCACGCGGTGATGCCGCCGAAGACGTTGACGAACACGGACTTCACCTGCGGGTCGTTGAGGATCACGTCCAGGCCGGCGGCCATGATCTCGGCCGAGGCCCCGCCGCCGATGTCCAGGAAGTTGGCCGGCTTGACGTTGCCGTGCTTCTCCCCGGCGTAGGCGACGACGTCCAGGGTGGACATGACCAGGCCCGCGCCGTTGCCGATGATGCCGACCTCGCCGTCGAGCTTGACGTAGTTGAGGTCGTGCTCCTTGGCCTTCTCCTCGAGGGGGTCGGCGCTGGACTTGTCCGCGAGCGAGGCGTGCTCGGACTGGCGGAACTCGGCGTTCTCGTCCAGGGTGACCTTGCCGTCGAGGGCGATGACCTGCCCGTCGCCGGTCTTCACGAGCGGGTTGACCTCGACGAGCGTGGCGTCCTCCTTCTTGAAGACGTCCCACAGCTTCACGAGGACGGGGGCCACCTTCGCGGCGGTCTCCTCGTCGAACCGGGCCTCGCGGACGATCTCCTGGGCCTTGGCCTCGGTGATGCCCTCGGTCGGGACGACCTCGACCCGGGCGAGGGCCTCGGGACGCTCGACGGCGAGCTGCTCGATCTCCACGCCGCCCTCGACGGAGCACATGGCCAGGTACGAGCGGTTGGCGCGGTCCAGCAGGATCGAGAAGTAGTACTCCTCGGCGATGTCCGCGCCCTGGGCGATCATGACCCGGTGGACGGTGTGGCCCTTGATGTCCATCCCGAGGATCTGCTGGGCGTACTCGTAGGCCTCGTCGGCGTTCTTGGCGACCTTGACGCCACCGGCCTTGCCGCGGCCTCCGACCTTGACCTGGGCCTTCACGACGGTGACTCCGCCGATCTTCTCGGCGGCGGCCCTTGCTTCTTCGGGGGTGGTCGCGACGATGCCCTGGAGCACGGGGACGCCGTGCTTCTCGAACAGGTCGCGTGCCTGGTATTCGAACAGGTCCACGGGTATATGCCCTTCTTCGTCGAAGTCGTGGGCGGCGGCGACCCGGGCAGTACGCGGGTCGTCCTCCGACCGGATGGTGAACGGAGCGCCCGCATCCTCCCGGCCGAGGCCCGGCGGATGCGCCCGGACCGTTCCGCGGAGCCGTTCCGGGCGCGGGACTTTCCGGTGCACTCCCTGTACGAGACTGTAGTGCATGCCGAATCGGCGGCCACAACCGGGGACGCGCGCGTGCGGCCCGGCGTTTCTTGATTGACTGACCCCATGAGCTCTGTCGATCCCCCCGAGAACCGGGCGTTCGCCCCCGCCGACCCCGGCTTCCTCGTCTCGATCGCGACCTTCGCGTTCGTGGCCCTCGGGCTCGAGGCCGTGGTCGACGGCACGGTGCTCACCCTCACCGGCGAGATCCCCGACGTCTATCCGCTGGGCTGGCAGGTCTTCGCCTGGCTCTGCCTGGGCGCGGCATGGGTCGGGATCCAGCGAGGTCTCGTGGCGTGGCTGCGCCACCGGGCGCTGGACCCCGGTGTTCCCCCACCCTCGACCCCTTCTCCCTCCCCCGCGGTCGATCACCGGCGGACCACCACCGCCCTGTTCCTGTTCGTGCTGGCGGTCCTGCTCGGGGTGATCCTGCCCGTCTTCCTCGTGGGCGAGTGGCGCGTCCAGCCGATCCAGCTCTACCTGGACCTCTACGCCGACTACGGCGGAGGCGCGTGGCTGGGCATGGTGGGCTTCGCGGCCTACCACGTGGGCCGGTCCCTGCTCCTGGCGCTGGTCCTGACGTGCGTGCAGCGGGCCGTGGAGCTGCGCCGGCCTCTGCGCTGGGCACAGGCCGCGCCGGTGGGCGGGCTCGTCCTCGGACTCCTGCTCGCCCTGCCCGGACTGCTTCTCGGCGGCTGGGCCTCCGTCGCCACGGCCGTGGTCTGCTGCACCCTGCTGGGCGCGGTGCACAATCTCACCGGCAGGTCGTTGCGCTGGACGGCCCCCGCGGCCGTGGCGGTGCTGCTGTTCGTCTGAGGGCACCCGCCGGCCGACCCGTGCCCTCCCCGCACCGGGCCGGGTTCGCCTCCGTCGTCCCCGGACAGGGCTCCGCTCCGGGCGTCGCCCCCGGGTCCGGGTCCGGTCCAGGGCCCGGCCCAGGACCCAGTCCAGGACCCGATTCCGGGCGCGACGACGACGGATGTTGCGGCCGTCACAAAAATCCGTCCGACAGGGTTCCCTGACCCACCCATATGTCCTAACATAGTGACATCAGCATCAGTGAGATCTGCGTCACGCTCCCGGTGATCCGTCGCACTGACCGATCCGCATCATGAAGAGCGCCACGGCTGCGCACGAACAAAGGAACCTCCGATGGCCACATCGTCACCGCGCGAAGCAGCCGCCACGCTGCCTCCGCTCACCTCCGGGCCGCACCGCAAGCGCCTGGGCCTGATCTCCATCGTCGCCTGCTTCGGCGGCCTGCTGTTCGGCTACGACACCGGCGTGATCAACGGCGCCCTGCGCCCGATGTCGGCCGAGCTCGGCCTCACCCCGCTCACGGAGGGCGTGGTCACCAGCTCGCTCGTCTTCGCCGCCGCCGTCGGCGCCCTCTCCGGAGGCCGGATCTCGGACGCCTGGGGCCGGCGCAAGACGATCCTCCTGCTGGCCGTGCTGTTCTTCGTCGGCACGATGATCGTCGTCTTCACCCCGTCCTACGAGATCCTGGTGGCCGGGCGCATCTGTCTGGGCCTGGCCGTCGGCGGCGCCTCGGCCGTTGTGCCCGTCTTCCTCTCGGAACTGGCCCCGTACGAGATCCGCGGCTCGATCGCCGGCCGCAACGAGGTGGCCATCGTGATCGGCCAGCTCTCCGCGTTCGTGATCAACGCGATCATCGGCAACGTCTTCAGCGATGTCACCGGCGTCTGGCGGATCATGTTCGCGATCTCCGCGCTGCCGGCCGTGGCGCTGTTCATCGGGATGCTCCGGATGCCCGAGTCCCCGCGCTGGCTCGTCGAGAAGGGCCGGCACGCCGAGGCCCTCGAGGTGCTCAAGACCGTGCGCTCCGAGGACCGGGCGGTCGCCGAGCTCGGCGAGGTCGAGCACGTCGCCGAGGAGGAGCGGGCGGAGAACCGGATCGGCCTGGGCACGATCCTGACCAACAAGCACCTGATCCGGATCATGCTCGTCGGCATCGGCCTGGGCATCGCCCAGCAGCTCACCGGCATCAACTCGATCATGTACTACGGGCAGATCGTGCTCATCGAGTCCGGCTTCAGCGCGAGCGCGGCCCTGATCGCCAACATCGCCCCCGGTGTCATCGCCGTGGTCGGCGGCTTCATCGCGCTGTACATGATGGACCGGCTCGACCGGCGGAAGACCTTCATGATCGGCCTGAGCCTCACGACCACCTGCCACCTGCTGATCGGGATCGCCGCGATGACGATGGGCGCGGACAACCCGCTGCGCCCCTGGGTGATCCTGGCCCTGGTCGTCGCCTTCGTCGGCTCCATGCAGACCTTCCTCAACGTCGCGGTGTGGGTGTACCTCTCGGAGGTCTTCCCGCTGCACATGCGCGGCTTCGGGATCGGCGTGTCCGTGTTCATGCTGTGGGTCGCCAACGGCGTCCTCTCGCTCTACTTCCCCTCCCTGGTCGACGCGGTCGGGATCACCGGGACGTTCTTCCTCTTCGCCGGGGTCGGCGTGCTGGCGCTGATCTTCGTCTACACGCAGGTCCCGGAGACCCGCGGCCGGACCCTCGAGGCGCTCGAGGAGGACGTCTCGACCGGCGCGATCTACCAGGTCAAAGCGCCCACCTCCTAGGCACCGGACCGCGGCGGTGCGCCGCGCGCAGAGCCCCCGTGGTGGGGACGGCCCGTCGACAGGGCCGTCCCCACCACGGGGGCTCCTCCGTCCCGGCACGGCCGCCGGCCGCACGCGTCCGCGGCGGGCGGCGGCTCGCCGGACGGGACCGCCGCGGGCCCGCCGGGCTCAGCCCACCTTCGTCAGCGGTGCGTAGCGCAGCAGGAGACGCTTCTCGTCGGCCCCGAACCGCACCTTCGCCACGGTCTTGTCGCCGGCACCCTCGAGGGACACCACCGTGCCCTTCCCGAACGCCTTGTGGTCGACGGTGTCGCCGACGGACAGGCTCGGGATCTCCTTGTTGGGCTGGACCCGGCCCGCCGTGGTGGCCCGGGACGGGGCCATCCGCTCGAAGGCCGCGTTCGACGCCGCCGCCGCGCCCCAGTACGAGCCCCGCATCGGGTCCCGCTGCCCGGAGCCGCCGCCGTGCAGCGCGGAGCCCCACGAGGCCGGGGCGGAGGAGCCCTCGCGCTTCCAGTCGAGCAGCTCGGCCGGGATCTCGTCCAGGAACGGACTGGCCGGGTTGTACTGGGACTGCCCCCACATGGAGCGGAACTCGGACCGGGTGAGGTAGAGGCGCTCGCGGGCCCGGGTGAGACCCACGTAGGCGAGGCGCCGCTCCTCCTCCATCTCCTTCTCGTCCGTGAGGGAGCGCTGGTGCGGGAACAGCCCGTGCTCCATCCCGGTCAGGAAGACCACGGGGAACTCGAGGCCCTTCGCGGTGTGCAGCGTCATGAGGGTGACCACGCCCTGGGCACGGGCCTCGGCGACCTCCGCCGCGATCTGCTCGGCGCTCGGCCCGCCCTCGGTCCCGGCGGCGGGCCGGTTGGGGATCTGGTCGGCGTCGGCCACGAGGGAGACGTGCTCGAGGAACTCGGGCAGCCCTGCCTCGGGGCGGTCCCGCTCGAACTCCCGGACCACGGCCACGAGCTCCGCGAGGTTCTCGACCCGGGACTCGTCCTGGGGGTCCTGCGACTGGCGCAGGGCCGCGAGGTAGCCGGACTGCTCCAGGACGGCCTCGAGGACGGAGGCGGCCCCCGAGCCCTCGGCGACCGAGGCGAGGTCGTCCATGAGCTGGACGAACCCCTTGACCGCGTTGAGCGAACGGGTCGCCATCCCGGGTGCCTCGTCGGCACGGCGCAGGGCGGCCATGAAGGAGATCCGCTCGCGCTCGGCGAGCGCCGCGGCGGCGCCCTCCGCGCGGTCGCCGATGCCCCGCTTGGGCTCGTTCACGATCCGGCGGACGTTGATGTCGTCGTCCGGGTTCACGATCGCGCGCAGGTAGGACAGGGCGTCCTTGATCTCCTTGCGCTCGTAGAAGCGGGTGCCGCCCACCACCTTGTACGGCAGCCCGACGCGCATGAGGATCTCCTCGAGGGAGCGGGACTGCGCGTTGGTGCGGTAGAACACGGCCACGTCACCGGGGCGGTAGCCGTCCTCGTCCTGGAGGCGGTCGATCTCCTCGGCGATGAAGCGGGCCTCCTCGTGCTCGTTCTCGGCGGCGTAGCCGGTGATCTTCTCGCCGCTGCCCGAGGCCGTCCACAGCCGCTTGTCCCGGCGCCCCTTGTTCTTGGCGATCACCGCGTTGGCCGCGGTGAGGATGTTCTGGGTGGACCGGTAGTTCTGCTCCAGCAGGATCGTGCGGGCCTGGGGGTAGTCCTGCTCGAAGTCGACGATGTTGCGGATGTCGGCCCCGCGGAACGCGTAGATCGACTGGTCCGAGTCGCCCACGACGGTCAGCTCGGCGGGCGGCACGGGGCTCGCCCCCGGCCCGGTGTCCGCGCCGGTCCCGACGAGCTCCCGGACGAGCGCGTACTGCGCGTGGTTGGTGTCCTGGTACTCGTCGATGAGCACGTGCCGGTAGCGCCGCCGGTAGTACTCGGCCACCTGCGGGAACGCCCGGAGCATGTGCACGGTCTGGCTGATGAGGTCGTCGAAGTCCATGGCGTTGGCCGCGCGCAGCCGCTCGGTGTAGCCGCGGTAGACCTGGGCCACGGCGCTCTCGAAGGGGTCGCTCTCGGAGGCCCGGGACAGGTGTGTCTCGTCGTCGACGAGCTCGTTCTTCAGCGCGGAGATCCGGTGCTGGATGCTCTTCGGCGCGAAGCGCTTGGGGTCGAGGTCGTGCTGCTTGGCCACGAGCGTGATCAGCCGGAGGGAGTCCGCGGAGTCGTAGATGGAGAAGGTCGACTTCAGGCCCACGCTCGCGGCCTCCCGCCGCAGCACGCGCACGCAGAAGGAGTGGAAGGTGGAGATCGTCATCGACCTCGCCGAGTCCCCCACGAGCTCCACCACGCGCTCGCGCATCTCGGCGGCGGCCTTGTTCGTGAACGTGATCGCGAGGATCTCGCCCTGGTGGGCCCGTCCGGTGGCCAGCAGGTGCGCGATCCGGTGGGTCAGCACGCGGGTCTTGCCGGAGCCGGCGCCGGCGACGATCAGCAGCGGTGAGCCGGAGTGCTCGACGGCGGCCCGCTGCGGTTCGTTGAGCCCCTCCACGAGGGCGTCGGCGGAGGCGGTGCCGCGCCGCGGCGGGGCGGCGGTGCCGGGGCGGGCCACGGACGCGGAGGGCAGGAGCGGGTTGTCGAAGAGGTAGTCCATCGTGGGCCCAGTCTACCGAGGCCCGGAGACAGCCGGGCCGGGCGGGGGACGGTCCTCAGACGAAGTGCAGTTCGAGCCGGTGCCGGCCGTTGTCGTCCTCGACCCACAGCTCCGAGTCGGCGACCGTGACCCGGACCGGCCGGTGCAGCCGGATGTCGTCGTCGAACTCGACGGAGTTCTCGGCCCCTCCGCCGTAGACGGTGTCGAGCTCCCGGCTGGCCGGGTCGAGGTGCCTGATGGCGTCGTTGCCGGTGTCGGCGATCACGACGGAGCCGTCGTAGAGGATCTGCAGGTCCTCGGGGTGGTCCAGCTGCGCAACGTCCGTGGGGCCGTCGGTGAAGCCGGCGCCCGCCCGGCCCACGACGGTGCAGACCTGCGGGCCGCCGTCGGGCTTGTCGGTGTCGATCTCGATGCAGCGCAGGGACGAGGAGTCCCGGTCGATGAGCCAGAGGGTGCCGCCGCCGTCCTCGGTGATGGACACGGTGGCGGCGAACTTCGCCTGCGCCGCCTTGCCGTCCCGCCGTCCGGACTCGCCCGTGCCCGCGAACTCGTACAGCACGTCGGTGTACGGGTCCCAGCGGAAGAGCCGGTGCAGGGAGGGCACCGCCACGATCACGGCCGAGAGCTTGTGCGACCACACCATGTCCGCGATGGGGGCGCCGCCGAGGACGGAGCAGTCCACCGTGCGGCGCACCGTCTCGTGGTCCTTCTCGAACAGCGTCAGCACGTTGCCCTCGGTCAGCCGCATGAGCAGGCCGTCCGGGAGTCCGATGGACAGTTCCATGACCGGCACCTCCGTGTCGTCCTCGTCGAGCGCCCGGTCGTCCTCGGCCGGGCCGCCCCCCGTGCGGTCCGTCAGGACCGGTGCGGGTGGCCCCAGCCTACCCCTCGGTCCCGGCGTTGGGCGGTGGGCGCACGACGGGATAATGGGGGCATGGGACTGACACGCGCACAGAAGGCACGCAAGCACGGCGGCGCCGCGGCACCCGCGGGACCGCCGCGGGGAACGCGCCTGCACCAGGCGGCACCCGGTGAACTCCGGCCGGAGCCCACGCGGTCGAGCTCGGCTCTCGTGGTGGGCGTGGCCATGTCCGTCGCGGCGCTCCTGTGGCTGTACGTGCACGTCTGGGTCCTCCCCCGGTTCGGCGCCGCGGCGGCCGGCGGGCTCGCCCTGCCCGAGTGGATGCCGGGCGGGTTCGGCCAGGAGCACGCCGAGCGCCTCGCCGCGGCGCTCGGCGAGGAGGGGCGCGCCCAGTACGAGGCGGTGCACCGCTCGTCCGGGCTGCTGGCCCCGTTGTTCGTGGGACTGGCGTGGCTGCTGTTCGTGGCGGTCAACACGGCCTCCCGCGCGCGGCGATGGCTGCGCTCGGCCGTGGTGCTCGGCTTCGCGGCCGTCTCGCTGGCGGGCAACGCTGCGATCGACGCCGCTCTCGCGGACCCCGGGGACGGTTCCGCCGTGACCACGGCCTCCGTGCTGGTGGTGGCCCGCTGGGTCCTGCTCGTGCTGCTGCTCGCCGTGACCGCGGCCGTGGCCGTGGAGGCGGTCCGGCGCCGGTCGGGCGCCGCCGACGCCCCGCCCCGGGACCGCGCGCCCGCCCCGCGGCGCTGACCGGCGGGCCCGGGCGCCGACGGGGCCCAGGGCGCGCGGCCCCGCGCCGGAACTGCGCCCGGCCCCGCTCGGACCGCGCTCCGGTCTCGGAACCGCCCCGGACGGGCGGACGCCCCGGACCGTGCGGTCCGGGGCGTCCGTGCGTGCCCTCGATTGGATTCGAACCAACGACACCGGCTTTAGGAGAGCCGTGCTCTATCCCCTGAGCTACGAGGGCGACGCGAACAGTCTAGGGGCTCCCCCGGACCCCCGCTAACCGGCCGCGCCCGGACCCGAGCCTGTCCGGACCCGGCGGGGCCCGCCGGCCCACGGCTTGTCCGGACCCGGCGGGCCCACCGGCCCACGGTCCGGGGACCCGCCCGCCCCGCCGGGAGCCGGCCGGTGCAGCCCCACTAGGATCGATCGCATGCCCGTCTACATCGATCCGCCGCTGTGGCCGGCCCACGGCACGCACTTCTCGCACCTGGTCTCCGACACCTCCTACGAGGAGCTGCACGCCTTCGCGGACCGGCTGGGGGTTTCCCGGCGCGCCTTCGACCGGGACCACTACGACGTGCCGGAGAGCCGGTACGAGCAAGCGGTGGCCGCGGGTGCCCGGCCGGTCGACGGCCGGCACCTCACGCGCGTGCTCGTGCGCAGCGGGCTGCGCGTTCCCGCGCGGGCGCGCCCGGACCGAGTCGCCCGGGTCCTCCTGCGGCGGTGGGCCGCCCGTTTCCCGGCGCACCCGGCGCTGGGCGAGGAGCTCGTGCACCGGTGGAGCGAGCCGCACCGGCACTACCACGGTCCGGCGCACCTGCTCGCGGTGCTCGAGGCCCTCGACGTGCTGCTGGCCGGGACCCGGCTTGACCCCGCCCGGTCCGAGGCCCTGGTCCTGGCCGCGTGGTTCCACGACGCGGTCTACCGGGGCCGCCCCGGGTCCGACGAGCAGGAGTCCGCGGAGCTGGCCCGTGCGCGGCTGACCGCCGCCGGCTTCCCCGAGCCGCTCGCGGCGGAGGTCGAACGGCTGGTGCTGCTCACCCTCGGGCACCGGGTCACCGACGACGACACCGCCGGAGGGCTGCTCCTCGACGCCGATCTCTCGGTGCTCGGGGCGGACCCGGCGGGCTACGCCGCCTATGTCGCGGGGGTCCGGAAGGAGTACGCGCACGTGCCGGAGGCGGTGTTCGCGCAGGCCCGGTTGCGTGTGCTCGAGGACCTCCGGGACCGGCGCCCGCTGTTCCGGACCCCGGCCGCCCGGCGGCGGTGGGGCACCGCGGCGGGCCGCAACCTCGAGGACGAGATCGCCCGGCTGCGCGCGGCCGTCGGGGCGGGTCCCTCCGGTCCCCCCGCGGACGCCGCGGTGCTGACCATCACCGCCGTGTGCCTGCGGGACGACGACGGGGCGCTGCTGACGGTGCGCAAGCGCGGCACGGAGCGTTTCATGCTGGTCGGCGGCAAGCTCGATCCGGGCGAGTCCCCGGCGGCGGCGGCCGTGCGCGAGACGGCGGAGGAGGTGGGCCTGCGGCTGGACCCCGCTCAGCTGGGCCTGCTCGGGGAGTTCGAGGCGCCGGCCGCGAACGAGGACCGCACGTGGGTGCGCTGCACCGTGTTCACGGCGCCGCTGACGGGCCGGCCCGTGCCGCTCGCGGAGATCGAGGAGCTGCGCTGGCAGCCCGTCGGCGAGGACGTCCTCGACGCGCTCCCCGTGGACCTGGCCCCGCTGCTGCGGGAGCACGTCATTCCGGCGCTGCGCCGCCCTCCCGGCGGTCCGGGCGCCCGGCCGTGACGTGCCGCCGCCGGTGGAGCAGGATCCCGGTGACCAGGCCCAGCACGATCCCGATGCCGCCGAGGACGGAGAGCCACATCGCGGCGTGGCCCACGAAGGCGGCGACCACGAACCCGGCCGCGATGCCGGGCACGGCGCCGGCGATCATGCCGTAGGCCATGTAGGCGTACTCACGATCGAGGCTCGTGCGGGCGTTGCGGCTGTAGTCGGTGGACATGGTCCCAGTCTATCGGCCGCCGGGCGGGCACCGGAGCGGGCGCCGCAGCGGCCGCCGGGGAGGACCCGGGAACGACAGCGGGTGCGCGGTTCCCGTCTGGCCGACCAGGAACCGCGCACCCGAACCGGTGCTCTCGCGTGCGCTCAGCGCACGCGGACGTAGACGGGGCCGGAGCCCACGTTGACGCTGTCGATGACGGTCGTGCCGCCGTTCCAGCCGCCGTGGACGGCCTTGCCGCCGCCGATGTAGACGCCGATGTGGGCCGCGCCCATGCCACCGTCGGCGTAGTAGACGAGGTCGCCGGGCTGCGCCTGGCCGGCGGAGACCTGCGTGCCGAGGCTCAGGTAGGAGGCCGGCCAGCCGTGGTGGTTGATCCCGGCGGCGCGCAGGGCGTTCGTGACGAGCGCGGTGCAGTCCTGGCTCACGCCGAGCTGGCCCATGGCGGCGGAGGAGATGGTCGCGCCCTTGCCGGAGGCGGAGCTCTGGGTGCTGACGGTGCGCTCGGCCGCCGGGGCGGCCTGCACGACCGGCTTCGGGGCGGCGGCGGGCTTCGGGGCCGGGGCGGCCTGCACGACCGGCTTGGGAGCAGCGGGCTTCGGAGCCGCCACCGCCGGGGCGGGCGCGGCGGCCGGCTTCGGAGCGGGGGCGGCCTGCACAACCGGCTTGGGGGCGGGGGCGGCCTGCACGGCCGGCTTCGGGGCCGGGGCGGCCACGGCGGGAGCCGCGACGACCGGGGTCTGCACCTTCCGCTCGGCCTTCTTCTCCGCCTTCTTCTCAGCCTTCTTCGCGGCCGGCTTCTCCGACGCCGGCTTCTCGGCCTTCGTCACGTGGGCGACGGGCTCGAGGGACACGGCGGGGGCCGCGGCGGGGGTGGCGGCGGCCACGGCGGACAGCGGGGCGTCGGCGGAGGCGTCCTGGGCCGGAGCGGCCTGCACGGACACGGTGGTGGCGAGGGCCAGGCCGGAGAAGGCCGCGACGGCGGCCACGGTGCGGGCCTTGCCGGTCAGGAGCGAGCCGATGCCGTTGGAGGAGGTCAGGTCACGGGTCATGAGGAGTTCAGACGACTTTCTGGCGGGGCCGAGCCGGCCTGCCGGAGGGCACGGGGACAGCACGGATCGCCCCGGGGGATGCTGGGGTGGTCCGGTGTCCGGCAGGACGGTGTTCCGGGATCGGGAACGACGGCCGGGCGAGCGGAGGGGAGGAGTCGCTGTCCGGGCGGACAGCAGGAAGCACGGAGAGCCGGGAGAGCGGCTCTCCGTGCCTGGGGGGATCGGGTGCCGCCCGCACCCGAGGGGTGCGGGCGGCCGGGACCGATCAGAAGGTGTAGTAGCCGTCCAGCTGCATGGCGTTGACGGAGTGGACCTGGGTGCCCTGGGTCGGGTTGAGGGCGGAGATCATCTTGCCGCCGCCGATGTAGACGCCCACGTGCGCGCCGCCGTTCTGGGAGACGAGGTCGCCGGGCTGCGGGTTGGCGGTGGGGGTGCCCGCCGCGAACTGGGACCAGGTGGTGCGGGGCAGGTCGATGCCGTTCTGGGCGAAGACCCACTGGGTGAAGCCGGAGCAGTCCCAGGCGCCGTAGGCGGTGCCGCCGTAGACGTAGCCGGCGCCCTGCGCGGACATCGCGGTGCCCACGATGCCGCCGGCGGCCGGGGAGATGGCCGTGGTGGCGGTGGACTGGGGGGTCACGCTCGCGGTGGCGGCGGCCGGCTGGGGCGCCGGGGCCGGGGCCTCGTAGGCCGGGGCGGCGGGCTGGGCCGCGGGCTGCGCGGCGACCGGAGCCTCATAGGTGTACGAGGTGTAGCCGGCCAGCGAGGCGGACGCCGGGGCCGGGGCCGAGTAGGCCGCGCCGGACTCGACGGGGGCCTGGGCGTAGGCCTGGGCCGGGGCGATGGAGCCGATCATCGCGGCGCCGGCGGCGGCGGCGATGGTGGTGTTGCGCACGGCGTGCGAGGTGCTCTCGGCGCGGTGGCGGGCAGAGTTCTGCTGGAAAAGCGACATGGTTGAGTTCCTCCCTTTGCCTACGAGGTGAGCTGTCGGATTCGGGTGGGAGACACCCGGCCGCAGAACGCACGCGCTCTGACGACTTAACCCCAAGGACCCGGATCACCGGGACCGAAAATGGTTCCCCCGCTTCTGCCAAGCAGTTTCTGTGTAGAGGCCACGGGCACCGGCAGAATTCGGCGATGTGCTTCGTGGGCGCCGATCCGACCAGTGATCAGCACGCGTTGAACAGTACATGACAGATTACGGAAGTGTCACGTTTTGATCACGACCGATCACGAAGAGGCAACGAGCACCATATCAATCCCGCGGAATTGAGTCTTCACAGAAGAAGAATTTGCCCCTGCGACGCCCTGTGCAGTGCCCTTCGGAGCCCGCAAAAACCGCGTCCCACCAGGGCCGGTGCGCTCCGGGAGCCTGTCGGGGAGCGGACTGGCGGAAAGTAGCTTGTGAACGTCCACACATCCGGGACGGGACCGCTCCCCGGAGCGCTCCGGGGCACCGGGGACGACGCCGCACTGCCTCCGGAGGCACCGCGGGAGATGTCCCCCGCCGCCCGCGGCGAGGCACATCTCCCGCCGCCCGCGGCGGGGCGTCAGGAGGCGAGGACGCGGATGGCCGCGGCGGTCCGCAGGTCGACCTCCGCGGACCGTCCCGTGGCCGGCACCTCGATGCGCACGAGCTGACCGTCCACCCGTGCCCTGACCTCGGCCCCGGTGAGCACGCCCACGTCGCTCAGCACGCCCAGCAGGTCGGCGTCCGCCTGGACCACCTCCGGCAGCAGCGCGATGGTGTGCGGGCCGTCCGGGACGTGGCGGGCGGCGTCGAGCAGGGAGGGGTGCGCCGCGGCGGGGCTGTCCTCCACCCCGAGGGCGGCGAGGCCGGGGATCGGCGTGCCGTACGGCGAGTGCCGGGGGCTGTGCAGGAGGTCCACGAGCCGCCGCTCGACCTGCTCGCTCATGACGTGCTCCCACCGGCACGCCTCGTCGTGGACCTGTGCCAGGTCCAGGCCGATGACGTCGGCGAGCAGGCGCTCGGCGAGCCGGTGCTTCCGCATGACCTGCACGGCCCGCTCCCGGCCGGCCTCGGTGAGCAGCAGCGACCGGTCCGGGCCCACCGTCAGCAGCCCGTCCCGCTCCATCCTGGACACCGTCTGCGAGACCGTGGGCCCGGAGTGGTCGAGACGCTCCACGATGCGGGCCCGCATCGGTGTGATCCCCTCCTCCTCGAGCTCGAGCACGGTCCGCAGGTACATCTCCGTGGTGTCGATCAGGTCGCTCATGCCTCAGTCATCCTTCGTCCGGCCGTCCGGCCCCGGGGATCCTGCCCGGTCCGGTCTTCCTGCACGAGCTTAGTGCGAGAGCCCCGCTGTGGTCCGGACGGAGAGCGGCACCCGCGGAGCCCGGGGCCCGATGAGCCCGGCCGCCCACTGCACCCGCGCAGCCCGGCGTCCACCGCACCCCGCACCCGGCACCCGCGGAGCCCGGCGTCCGCGGGTGGGGCAGAATGGGCCGAGGCGCGCACGGCGCGAGCATCCCGTCCCGGCGGCCGCGCCCACCGCCCGTCACCCGCCGCACGTCATCCCGAGGGAGCGCCCGTTGCCCGCACACGTCACCATCCCCCAGCATCTGCTGCCCGCCGACGGCCGGTTCGGCGCCGGCCCCTCGAAGATCCGCCCGGCCCAGGTCGAGGCCGTGTCCCGCGCCGGGACCGCCCTGCTCGGGACGTCCCACCGTCAGGCGCCGGTGCAGGAGCTCGTGGGCTCGGTGCGCGAGGGCCTCGCGCAGTTCCTCGGGCTCCCCGAGGGCTACGAGGTGCTGCTGGGCCTGGGCGGGGCAACCGCCTTCTGGGACGCCGCCGCCTTCGGGCTCGTGCAGCGCAGGGCCCAGCACCTGGTGTTCGGCGAGTTCGGGGCGAAGTTCGCCCAGGCCACCGACGGCGCCCCGTTCCTGGAGGCCTCCTCGATCGTGGAGTCGGCCCCCGGAGCACGCCCGGAGGCCCGTGCGGAGGAGGGCGTGGACGTCTACGCCTGGCCCCAGAACGAGACCTCCACCGGGGTCGCCGCACCCGTGGTGCGGCCCGCCGGCACCGGGGACGAGGCGCTCGTGCTGGTCGACGCCACCTCGGCGGCCGGCGGGATGGCCGCGGACCTGGCCGCGGCGGACGTCTACTACTTCTCTCCCCAGAAGAACTTCGGCTCCGACGGCGGGCTGTGGCTCGGCGCGTTCTCCCCCGCCGCCGTCGAGCGGATCGAGCGGATCGGCGCCTCGGGGCGGTGGGTCCCCGACTTCCTGCAGCTCACCACGGCGCTGGAGAACTCCCGGAAGAACCAGACCTACAACACTCCCGCCCTGGCCACCCTGGTCATGCTCGACGAGCAGGTCCGGTGGCTCAACGAGCAGGGCGGCATGGCGTGGGCCGCGGCCCGCACGAAGGAGTCCTCCGACCTCGTCTACGCGTGGGCGGAGGCGGTCCCGTTCGCGCGCCCGTTCGTGGCCCGCCCGGAGGACCGCTCCACCGTGATCACCACCGTGGACTTCGACGACGCCGTGGACGCGGCCGGTGTCGCGGCGGTCCTGCGCGCCCACGGAGTGGTGGACGTCGAGCCCTACCGCAAGCTGGGGCGCAACCAGCTGCGGATCGCCACGTTCGTCTCGATCGAGCCCGACGACGTGGCCCGGCTGCTGCACTGCGTGGACCACCTCGTCGAGCAGCTCCACGGACGGTCGGGGCGCTAACCGGCGGGCACGCGCCCCGCGCGCAGCCGCCACCACACGACGAAGCCCACCAGGGCCCCGCCGAGACCCGCCGCCACGGCGACCCCCATGCCCCAGCGCGCCCCGAGGGCGTCGGTGATCCAGCCGACGACCGGCGCCCCGATCGGGGTGCCGCCCATGAAGATGGCCATGTACAGGCTCATGACCCGTCCGCGCATCACCGGTGAGGTGGTCGACTGCACGTACGCGTTGGCAGTGGTCATGATGGTCAGGGAGGACAGCCCGCAGGGCACCAGCCACAGCGCGAACAGCGGCAGGCTGGGCGCCGTCGCCGCACCCAGGCAGCTGACGGCGAAGACGGCGCTGCCCCCGTAGACGTAGCGCAGCCGGGCGCTGCGGCGCCGGGCCGAGAGCAGGGCCCCCGCCACCGTGCCGACCGCCAGCACCGAGTTGAGCAGCCCGAAGGTCTCCGGGCCGCGGCCGAACTCGGGGCCGGCCATGGCCGCCAGGAACACCGCGAAGTTCAGCCCGAAGGTGCCGATGAGGAAGATGGTGATCAGCACGGCCACGATGTCGGGGCGGCTGCCGACGTAGGCCAGGCCTTCCCGGATCTGCCCCCGCCCCCGGCCGGACCGCGGCATCCCGCGCAGCTCGTCCGTGCGGATCGCCAGGACGGCGGCGAGCATGGCGCCGAAGGTCAGCGTGTTGAGCAGGAACACCCAGCCCGACCCGATCGAGGCGACGAGCACGCCGGCCACGGCGGGCCCGATCATCCGGGCCGTGTTGAACGAGGTCGCGTTCAGGGCCACGGCGTTGGAGAGGTAGGCGTCGTCGACCATCTCGGAGACGAAGGTCTGGCGCACGGGGGCGTCCATCGTGGAGACGACACCCAGGGCGAGGGCGAAGCCGTAGACGTGCCACAGGGTGGCCGCGCCGGTCAGGACCAGCACTCCCAGACCGGCCGCCAGCACCGCCATGGCCGTCTGCGTCCACAGCAGCAGGCGCCGCCGGTCGAGCCGGTCCGCGAGCACGCCGGCCCAGGGCGCGAGGAAGAGCTGGGGCAGGAACTGCAGGGCCGTCACCACGCCCATGGCGGTGGCGTCCTGGTCCGAGAGCTCGTCGAAGACCAGCCACGACTGGGCCGTGCGCTGCATCCACGTCCCGATGTTGGACACGAGCGCGCCGAGGAACCACAGCCGGTAGTTGCGGAACCGGAAGGACCGGAACATCCCGCGCGCGGGCTCCGGGGCCTCGTCCGTCCCGGCGGTCCCCGGTGGAGCGGTCAGGGCCGCTCGCCCTCCTGCGGCGGGACGGACCCGTCCTCGGCCGCCGCACGGTCCTCGGGGGCCCGGTCGCCGCCGGCCGCGTCCCCGGAGCCGCCGGGCGCACCGGCCGCGGCGTTCTCCCCGGCCTCCTCCTCGGCCCGGTCCTGCTCCTCCTGCGCCTTCTCCTCGGGGCTCACCCGGGCGGACCACGGGACCCACTCGGGTGCCAGGAGGGCGTCCTCCCCCGGCAGCAGGCCCACCTCGCAGACCGTCACGGCCTTGCTGCGGGGGGCGCGGGCCAGGCTCGCGAACCAGTTCCAGCCCCGGTACCCGGGCAGTGCGCACTCGAAGAGGTGGACGACCAGCCGGTCCTCCTCCGCCGTCACCCGGTGCCCGGGACCGATCTGCGCGGGCTCCGCGATCTGCTCGACCGCGGCGCGGGCCGTGGCGACGTCGGCCGCGAGCAGGGCGTCGTGCTTCGGGGTCCGGCGGCGGCGGGGCGCCGGTGCCGCCGGCTCGGGCGCCGCGGGCGCGGCCTCGGCGGTCGCGTCCTGGGCGGTCTCCTCGGTCACTGCTGGTCTCCCTCGTGCTGGGTGTCGGCGATGGGTGGCGGTTGCCGGCGGCGGGTGCGCCGGGGCGGAGCGGGACGGCGGTGCGGTGGGCTCAGACGTCCAGGTTGTCGGCCACGGTGCGCAGGATCGCGGCGATCTTCTTCCCGTGCGCGGAGTCGGGGTAGCGGCCCCGGTGCAGGCCGTTGGACATGTCGTCCAGGAGCTTGATGAGGTCCTCCGTGATGACCGCCATCTCGTCGGCGGGCTTGCGGACGTTCTTCGCGACCGACGGGGTGCGGTCCAGGATCCGGGCGGAGAGCGCCTGCGCGCCGCGCCGTCCCTGCGCCACCCCGAACTCCATCCGCGTCCCCGGCTTCACCGTGGTGGCCCCGGAGGGCAGCGCCGAGGAGGGCAGGAACACTTCCTGGCCGTCGTCGGCCGCCAGGAACCCGAAGCCCTTCTTCGCATCGAACCACTTGACCTTGCCGGTGGGCACGCTGTCTCCCTCGTCCTCGTGTTTCGTGGCGGGGGCCCGCCGGTCGCTGCCGGCGGGCCACCCTGTGGAACATCCCATTCTAGCCCTGCCCCACGGACGGGAGCCGCCGGGGCGCGGTCACCAGCACGCCGCCGCGCTCGGTATTCTGGAGCCATGCCTGCTACCGACGACCGCGCGGCCGCGCCCGCGGACCGCCCTGCCCGACGCCCCGGGGTCGACGTCCTGGGCGCCTCCGCGGTCGTGCTCGGCCTGGTGTCCGCCGCGTGCCTCGCCCTGCTGCTCGTGCTCGAGGCCGTCGGTGCCGACCCCTGGGACGGGCTCACCGTCGTCCCGTGGTTCGCGTTCCCCGTGGCCTTCCTGCTGTTCTGCGCGGTCCTGGTGCGCTCCCTGCTGCGCCGCCGCCGGGCCTGAGCCGTGCTCCCGGACGGCCTGCTCCGGGATCTCGCGTCCCGCTCCCCCGCCGAGCTGGGCGAGCTGCTGGCCGCCCGGCCGGAGGCCGTCCGCCCGGGCACGGAGTCGGTCGAGGACCTCGCCGAGGCGCTGCTGTCCCGCGCGGGCCTGCGCCGGGCCCTCGACGAGCTCTCCCGGCCCGAGCTGGACGCCGTCGAGCGCGCCGTAGTGCTGGGCGGGCCCGCCGCGCCGCTGCCGGCCCGCCCGCCCTGGGACCGGCTGCACCGCCTGGGCCTCGTGCACCGGGACGGCGACGTGCTGCGGCTGGTGCCCGGGCTGGCTGAGGCCCTCGGCCGCTACCCGGCGGGGCTCGGCCGGCCGAGGCAGGTGCTCGCGGTCCTCGCCGCACGCCTGCGCGGCGAGGCACCGGGCGCACCGGTCGCCGGGTCCGTGCCCCGCACCGCCGAGGAGCTCGCGCAGTGGCCCGCCCCGGCGCGGGAGGTGCTCGACCGGTTCCGCGCCCACCCCGTGGGCGCCCTGCCCGGCGCCCTGCGCCGCGCCGACCCCGCGGCCGACGCCGGCGCCCGGCCGGTCGACTGGCTCCTGGCGCACGGGGTCCTGTTCCCCGTGGACGCCCGCCACGTGGAGCTCCCGCGGGAGATCGGCCTGCTCCTGCGCGGTCCCGACCCCTGGGCCACCACGCCCCCGGAGCCGCCCGCCGGGCCGGGCGCGCCCGTGCCCGACCGCGTGCGGGACAACGCCGCCGCCGCGGCGGTCGAGCAGCTGCTGCGGCGCACCGCGGCGCTGCGCGCCGAGCTGCGGGCCCGGCCGCTGACCACCCTGCGGGCGGGCGGGATCGGCGTGCGCGAGCTGCGCCGCCTGCGCTCGGCCCTCGGCGTCGAGCACGCCGAGCTCGTCCGCCTCCTCGGCCGGGGCGAGCTGACCGGGCTCGTCCGGCTGGACCCGGACACCTCGGCCTGGCGCCCCGCGCCGGCCCCCTTCGAGGACGCCGAGCGCCCCGACCAGTGGTGGCACGTGGTGCGGTCGTGGCTGGCCTCCGACGTCGTCCCCTCCGCGGTCGGGCTGCCCCTGGCCGACGGCTCGGTCGTCGGGGTCCTCACGCGGGGCACGCACGCCCCGGAGGCCCCGGCCGTGCGCCGGGCGCTGCTGGCGGCCCACGCCGAGGCCGCCGAGCGGGCCCCGGGGGGCCACGGCACCGAGGACGTCCTGGCGCTGGCCCGCTGGCGGCGCCCGCGCCTGGGCAGGGCCCTGGACCGCTGGGGCCCGGGAATGCTGACGGAGGCCGCCGAGCTCGGCCTGCTGGGCGCCGACGCCCTCACCGCCCCCGGCCTGGCCCTCGCGGAGAACCGTCCCGAGGACGCCGTCCGCGCCGTGGCGGGGTGGCTGCCCGCGCCCTCGCGGACGGTGCTGCTGCAGAGCGACCTCACCGCCACGGCCACCGGCTACCTCGCGCCCGACGTGGCCCGCGCCCTCGGCGGGCTGGCGGATCCGGAGGGCCACGGGCCGGTCCCGCGGCACCGGTTCAGCGAGCGCTCCCTGCACCGCGCGCTCGACGCGGGCTGGACCCCGCCCTCGATCCTCGCGTGGCTCGAGGAGCACGGCCGGGGCCCGGTGCCGCAGGCGCTGGCCTACCTGGTCGAGGAGGCCGGCCGGGGGCACGGGCGGATCCGGATCACCCGGGCGGACTGGGTGCTCACGGGCGAGGAGGAGCTGCTGGAGGCGCTCGCCGGCTCCCCAGAGCTCGCGGGGCGCCGGCTGCGCCGGCCCGCGCCCGGCGTGCTCGTGGTCGGTGCCGGTGCGGAGACCCCCGGCCGCCGCGGCCCTTCCGCCCGGGACGGCGGGCTCCGGGAGCTCACCGCCGCCGTCCGGGCCACGGGCACCGAACCGGCGCTCGACGTCGCGCCCGCCGAGCCCGCCCCGCCGGTCCCCGCCGCCGACCCGGCCCTGCTGCTCGAGGTGCCCGCCCCGCGCCTGCCCGTCCCCTCCGCGGAGGAGGTCCAGGACCTGGTGGACCGGCTCACCGGCCGGGACCGGGCGCGGCACCCGGCCGACGACCCGACCGACGACCCGACCGACAGCGGAGGAGCCGCCCCGTGGGACCCCTGATCGTCCAGAGCGACCGGACCGTGCTGCTCGAGCTCGACCACGAGGACGCCGACGACGCGCGGCGGGAGCTGGCCGCCTTCGCCGAGCTCGAGCGCGCCCCGGAGCACGTGCACACCTACCGCATCACCCCGCTGGGCCTGTGGAACGCCCGGGCCGCCGGGCTGGACGCCGAGCAGGTGCTCGACGTCCTCCTCACCCGGTCCCGCTTCCCGGTCCCCCACGCCCTGCTGCTGGACATCGACGAGACGATGTCCCGCTACGGCCGGCTCGTGCTCGAGCAGGACCCCGTGCACGGGCTCGTGCTGCGCAGCTCCGACGCCCCGGTGCTGGAGGAGATCGCCCGGCACCGGAAGATCGCCCCGCTGCTCGGGCCCCGCATCGACGGCTCCACCACGGTGGTGCACGCGAGCGCGCGCGGCCAGCTCAAGCAGCTGCTGCTCACCGTGGGCTGGCCGGCGGAGGACCGGGCCGGCTACGTGGACGGCACGCCACACCCCCTCGCCCTCACGGAGACGGACCCGCTCACGGGCGAGGCCTGGTCCCTGCGCCCGTACCAGCGCCACGCGGTGGAGAACTTCTGGGCGGGCGGCAGCGGCGTCGTCGTCCTGCCCTGCGGAGCCGGCAAGACGCTGGTGGGCGCCGGCGTGATGGCGGCGAGCTCCACGACGACGCTCGTCCTGGTCACGAACACGGTCTCGGCGCGGCAGTGGAAGGCCGAGCTGCTGCGCCGGACCACCCTCACGGCGGACGAGATCGGCGAGTACTCCGGTGCCGTCAAGGAGATCCGCCCCGTGACGATCGCCACGTACCAGGTGCTGACCACCCGCCGCGGCGGGATCCACCCCCACCTGGAGCTGCTCGACGGCCACGACTGGGGGCTGATCGTCTACGACGAGGTGCACCTGCTGCCCGCCCCCGTGTTCCGGATGACCGCCGAGCTGCAGGCGCGGCGCCGGCTGGGCCTCACGGCCACCCTGGTGCGCGAGGACCACCGCGAGGGCGAGGTGTTCTCCCTCATCGGGCCCAAGCGCTACGACGCCCCGTGGCGCGAGATCGAGGCCCAGGGCCACATCGCCCCCGCCGACTGCGTCGAGGTCCGGGTGGAGCTGCCGCTCGCGGACCGGATGGCCTACGCCTCCGCCGAGGACGCCGACCGGCACCGCCTCGCCTCGTCCTCCCCGCACAAGCTCGACGTCGTGGCCCGGCTCGCGGCACGCCACCGCGGGGAGCCGGTGCTCGTGATCGGGCAGTTCCTGGACCAGCTCGACGAGCTGGGCGCGCTGCTCGGCGCCCCGGTGCTCAAGGGGAGCACGAGCACGGCCCGGCGGGAGCGGCTCTTCGCCGCGTTCCGCGCCGGGGAGCTGCCGGTGCTGGTGGTCTCGAAGGTCGCGAACTTCTCGGTCGACCTGCCGGAGGCCTCGGTCGCGGTGCAGGTCTCGGGGGCCTTCGGCTCCCGGCAGGAGGAGGCCCAGCGCCTGGGGCGGCTGCTGCGGCCCAAGCGGGACGGCCGTCCGGCGACGTTCTACACCGTGGTGGCCCGCGACACCGTGGACGCCGGCTACGCGGCCAAGCGCCGCCGCTTCCTCGCGGAGCAGGGCTACGCCTACCGGATCCTCGACGCCGCGGCCCTCGAGGCGCCCGGGGAACTCCCCGAGGACCGGTGACGGCCGTTCAGGCGGCGTTCAGGGTGTTCCGAGAAAATGGGTGGTGTGAAGAACGACAACCCTGAAGCGAAACTGCTCGTCGTGGACGACGAGCCCAACATCCTCGAGCTGCTGGCCACGTCCCTGCGCTTCGCCGGCTTCGAGGTGGTCACCGCTGCCAACGGCCGTGACGCCCTCGCCAAGGCGGAGTCCGAGAACCCGGACCTCGCGGTGCTCGACGTCATGCTCCCCGACATGGACGGCTTCTCCGTGACCCGCAGGCTGCGCGCGTCCGGGCGGCACTTCCCCATCCTCTTCCTCACGGCCAAGGACGAGACCGAGGACAAGGTCACGGGGCTGACCGTGGGCGGCGACGACTACGTCACCAAGCCCTTCAGCCTCGACGAGGTCGTCGCCCGCATCCGCGCGGTGCTGCGCCGCACCCAGCCCGCCGAGGAGGACGACTCCCGGCTGCGCGTGGACGACCTGGTCCTCGACGACGACGCGCACGAGGTGTTCCGGGGCGAGCGGGAGATCGATCTCTCCCCCACCGAGTTCAAGCTGCTGCGCTACCTCATGCTCAACCCGAACCGGGTGCTGTCCAAGGCGCAGATCCTCGACCACGTGTGGGAGTACGACTTCAACGGGGACGCCTCGATCGTGGAGTCCTACATCTCCTACCTGCGCCGGAAGATCGACAACGACCCGGAGCTGCCCCCGCTGATCCACACCAAGCGCGGCGTCGGCTACCTCCTGCGGTCCTCGCACAAGAACCACTGACCCGGTCCCGGGATGCACACCCTGTCCTCCCGGTGGCGCTCGACCTCCCTGCGCTCGCAGCTCATGGTGCTCACGGGCCTGCTGCTGGCGCTGTCCATCCTCGTGACGAGCTTCGTGGCGATCTCGGTGCTGCGGACCTCGCTCCTGAACGACATCGACCGCGGGCTGCGGGACTCCGTCCAGGCGGTCTCCACCGTGCTGGTGGCCGACATGGGCGGCGCGCAGGGGGCCCAGGTGCCGCACGCCGGGTTCCTCCTCGACGCCGAGGGCGAGATGCTCGCCGAGGCGGTGCACACGCCGGACGGAGTGCTCGAGCGGCGGCCCGACCTGTCCCAGATCGACCTCGAGCACGTGCGGGAGAACCCCTTCGAGCCGACGACCGTGAGCTCCGTGGACGCCCCGGACCACCGGTGGCGGGTGGTCGCGGCCGAGACGGAACGGCTGAACCTCGTGGTGGCGGTCGCCGAGCCGCTCGACCGCATGAACGCCATGCTCAGCGCGGTGACCCTCCTGACGCTGAGCTTCGGCGTGGCGACCCTGTTCGCGGCCATGGCCGTCGGCTGGGTCCTGGTCACCCGCGCGTTCGCGCCCCTGCACCGGGTGGAGCAGACCGCCGCCCGCATCGCCGAGGGCGACCTCTCCCAGCGCATGGAGGGCTACAACCGGCAGACGGAGATCGGCCAGCTCTCGGCGTCCCTCAACGCGATGCTGGGCCACATCGAGGACGCCTTCGACGCCCGCACCCGCTCCGAGGCCAAGCTGCGCCGGTTCGTGGCCGACGCCTCCCACGAGCTGCGCACGCCCCTGGTGACCATCCGGGGCTACTCGGAGCTCTACCGGCACGGCGCCCTGCAGGACCCCGAGGACGTGGCCGGCGCGATGTCCCGGATCGAGTCCGAGGCCAAGCGGATGACGCAGCTCGTGGAGGACCTGCTGATGCTGGCGCGCCTCGACGAGCGGCGGCCGGCCGAGAACGTCGACGTGGACCTGCTCCACCTCGCGTTCGACGCCGCCGGGGACGCCCGGGTCTCCGCCCCCGACCGGCGGATCGCGGTCGAGGGCCTGCGCGGCGGGACACCGGTCTCGGCGTGGGTGCACGGCGACGAGTTCCGGCTGCGCCAGGTCGTGGCGAACCTCGTGACCAACGCCCTGCGCTACACCCCGGAGGGCACCCCGATCGAGATCGCGGTGGGCGTGGAGCGCTCGGTCGACGACTCCTTCAACGCCGTGCTGCAGGTGCGCGACCACGGCCCGGGCATCCACGGCGAGGACGCGGAGCGCGTGTTCGAGCGCTTCTACCGGGCCGACTCCTCCCGCACGCGCGAGACCGGCGGGACAGGGCTGGGGCTTTCCATCGTGGCCGCGATCGTGCAGCAGCACGACGGCACCGTGCGGCTCACCGAGACCCCCGGCGGGGGCGCGACGATGACCGTGCGCGTGCCGGGCATCGAGCCCGCCGACGACGCCCCGGAGGTGTGACCGGGCCCGTCAGGACTCGTAGGTGCCCTGGTGGAAGCGCAGCTGCCAGGGCCCCAGCTCGTTGCGGGAGTCCTCCCGGACCCACAGCGAGCTGCGCAGGCTCGTGCGGTCCCCCGCCGTGAGCCGGTAGACGAGGTGCACGGCCGCGGGACCGAGCTCGGTGGCCGTCAGCACGTGGACGTCCACCGCGCCGAGGGCCGGTTCGCGGGGCAGCCGGTCGAGGACGTCCTCCCGGGACCACCACGAGCCCGAGGCCCCGACCTCGGCGAAGCCCTCGTGCAGCAGCTCCCCCAGCCGGCCGGGGTCCGCCCTGACCTCCGGGCGCAGCAGGTCCCGCTCGAGGGCCTGGACGGTCTCCCCCGCCGTCCGCCCGCGGGCCAGCTCCTCCTCGTGGGCGAGCAGCTCGCTCAGCAGGTCGGGGTCGTGGCGGTCCTCCAGCGCCTCGGGCTCGGGGGCCTCCGCCCGGTGCCGGCCCTCCACCGGCCGGGAGGCCGGGGACCGGTGGCCCGGCCCGTCCGGACGCGGGGCGGCGCCGTCGAAGCCGGGTCCTTCGGGCGCGGGCCGCCCGGTCTGGAACGCGGTGGCCACGGCCCGGGCGCGGAGGTCGGCGGCCTCGTTGAGCTCGTGCCCGGCGTGACCCTTGACCCACTCGAAGTGCACGTCCCGGCCCGCCATCGCGGCGTCCAGGGCCTTCATGAGCTCCACGTTGAGGACGGGCTTGCCGTCCCTCTTCTTCCAGCCCTTCTTCTTCCAGCCGGGCATCCACTTCGTGATCGAGTTGATGACGTACTGGCTGTCGCACAGCACCCGCAGGGGCTCGTCGCGGCGGTGGGCCGTGGCCTCGAGCAGGTCCAGGACGGCCTTCAGCTCGCCCATGTTGTTGGTGCCGTGGGGCCATCCGCCGGCCCGCCAGGTGTTGTCGTCGATGTACCAGGCCCATCCCGCGGGCCCGGGATTGCCCAGCGCGGAGCCGTCGGCGGCAGCAGTGATCGTCATGGATCCCATCTTTTCACGGCGCCGGGACCCCGTGCGCCACGGCCCTGGTGCGCCACGGGCTCAGTCGCCGGGCTCCTGCTCGAGCCGCTGCTGGGCGACGTCGCGCACCCCGGCGACCTTCGACAGCTGCACGGCCGCCGTGCGCAGGTCCGTCTTGCCGTCCAGCCGCAGGAGCAGCTCCACCTCGGCGCCCTCCGCTCCCTCGACCGTCCGGCTCGAGACCACGGAGGCGCTCAGCTGCAGCTCGTCGACGACCGTGAAGACCTCCCGCAGCACGCCGTGGCCGTCCTCGTAGCGCAGCCGGAGGCCCTGCGGGGCCACCATCCCGGGCAGGCGGCGGGAGAGCGGGGTCAGCACGATCGCGGAGACGAAGTGCAGTCCCGTGGCGACGACGGCGAGCGGCACGAGCCCGGCCCCGCAGGCCATCCCGATGGCCGCCGAGAGCCAGATGCTCGCGGCCGTGGTCAGCCCGTGGACCACGTCCCGGTTCGTGAAGATCACGCCCGCGCCCAGGAAGCCGATGCCCGTGATGATCTGGGCCGCCACGCGGGAGGGGTCCGGTCCCGCGTCGATGCCGGGCAGGGCGCCGAAGCCGTAGGCGGACACGAGGGTGAAGACCGCCGAGCCCGTGCCGACCAGGGCGTGCGTGCGCAGGCCCGCGCTCTTGCGCCGGAGCCGCCGTTCGAGGCCCACCAGCGAGGTGAGCGCGAAGGCGATCAGCACGAGCGCGAGCTGGACGGGGACCGCGTCCCACACGACGACGCCCACGGCTCCTCCTCCGGCAGCTGGTCCTGATGATTGAACACCATTTCCGGGTCCGCGGCACCGGATGCAGGGACGACGGGGCGGGGACGACGACGGGCACGGGGACGACGACGGGCACGGGGACGACGACGGGCCGGGCACCTCTGCGAGGCGCCCGGCCCGTGCCGGATGCGTGCTGGGCACGCTCGACGGGTCAGCCGTCGATCACATCATGCCGCCCATGCCGCCCATGCCGTCGTCGGCACCGGCGCCGGCGCCCGCGGGCTCCGGCTTGTCGGCCACGACGGCCTCGGTGGTGAGGAACAGCCCGGCGATGGACGCCGCGTTCTGCAGCGCGGACCGGGTGACCTTGACCGGGTCGTTGATGCCCGCGGCCATCAGGTCCTCGTACTCGCCGGTGGCGGCGTTGAGGCCGTGGCCCAGGGCCAGACCGCGGACCTTGTCCACGACGACGCCGGCCTCGAGGCCGGAGTTGATGGCGATCTGCTTGAGCGGGGCGTCGATGGCGACCTTGACGATGTTCGCGCCGGTGGCCTCGTCACCCGTGAGCTGCAGCTTGTCGAACGCCTTCTGGCCGGCCTGGATCAGGGCCACGCCGCCGCCGGCGACGATGCCCTCCTCCACGGCAGCCTTCGCGTTGCGCACGGCGTCCTCGATGCGGTGCTTGCGCTCCTTGAGCTCGACCTCCGTGGCGGCACCGGCCTTGAGGACGGCCACGCCGCCGGCCAGCTTGGCCAGGCGCTCCTGCAGCTTCTCGCGGTCGTAGTCCGAGTCCGAGTTGTTGATCTCGGCGCGGATCTGGGCCACGCGGCCCTCGATCTCCTCGGCAGTGCCGGCGCCGTCGACGATGGTGGTCTCGTCCTTCGTCACGACGACCTTGCGGGCCTGGCCCAGCAGGTCCACGGTGGCGGTCTCGAGGGAGAGCCCGACCTCCTCGGTGATGACCTGGCCACCGGTGAGGATCGCGATGTCGGCCAGCTGCGCCTTGCGGCGGTCGCCGAAGCCGGGGGCCTTGACGGCCACGGACTTGATGGAGCCGCGCATCTTGTTGAGCACCAGCAGGGCCAGGGCCTCGCCCTCGACGTCCTCGGCGATGATCAGCAGCGGCTTGCCGGCCTGCATGACCTTCTCGAGCACGGGGACCAGGTCCTTGACCGCGGAGATCTTGGAGTTGACCACGAGGATGTAGGGATCCTCGAGGACGGCCTCCTGGCGGTCGGCGTCGGTGACGAAGTACCCGGACAGGTAGCCCTTGTCGAAGCGCATGCCCTCGGTCAGCTCGAGGTCCAGCCCGAAGGTGTTGGACTCCTCGACTGTGATCACGCCCTCCTTGCCGACCTTCTCCATCGCCTGGGCGATGAGGCGGCCGATCTCGGGGTCGCCGGCGGAGATCGACGCCGTGGCGGCGATCTGCTCCTCGGTCTCGACCTCCTTGGCGGAGGCCAGCAGTTCCTCGGTGACCGCGGCGACGGCCTTCTCGATGCCGCGCTTGAGGCTCAGCGGGTCGGCGCCGGCGGCCACGTTGCGCAGGCCCTCCTTGACGAGCGCCTGGGCGAGCACGGTGGCGGTGGTGGTGCCGTCACCGGCGATGTCGTCGGTCTTCTTGGCGACCTCCTTGACGAGCTCAGCGCCGATCTTCTCGTACGGCTCGTCGAGCTCGATCTCCTTGGCGATGGACACGCCGTCGTTGGTGATCGTCGGGGCGCCCCAGGCCTTCTCGAGGACCACGTTGCGGCCGCGCGGGCCGAGGGTGACCTTGACGGCGTCGGCCAGGGTGTTCAGACCCCGCTCGAGACCGCGGCGTGCCTCTTCGTCGAAAGCAATCATCTTTGCCATGTGACTTCGTCCCTCCTGGACGGTAGACAAACGGTCGACCTCCACGGTGCCCGCGACGGACGGTGCGCCCGACGGCGGAGTCTTCCCGACGCCGTGCGGCACCTCACCGTGGTGGTTGAGGTGTCACTCCTGTGCCGGTGGCTGCCCAGGTCGGGCCGGGGACCGAGCCATTAGCAGTCCACACGACTGAGTGCTAATCGCAATCTTGGCACTCGTCCCCGGAGAGTGCAAACCCCTGAGCCGATTCCGCTCAGCCCTGCCACTCCTCGCGGAGCACGCCGTAGACCATGCGGTCGTAGTACTCGCCCCTGACCCTGCGGGCCCGGCGGATCCTGGCCTCCTCCGTGAAGCCCAGCTTCTCCGCGACCCGGCACATGCCCACGTTGCCGCTCCACGTCTCGAGGTCGAGGCGGTGGGAGTCGGAGCGGGCGAAGAGGTAGTCGGTCCACAGGCGCAGGGCCTCGGTGCCGTAGCCGCCGCTCCAGTGCTCCGGGGAGTACACGGTGATGCCCAGGGAGCGCAGCGGCAGCAGGTGCGTGCCGTCCCCCGCGTCCTCCGTGGGCTTCTCCGACCAGTACCAGGACACCTGCCCGATGAACCGGTCGTCAGCGGCGTCGGCGATGACCATCGTCTCGCGCGGGTCCGGCCAGTCCCCCGCCGCCACGCGCGCCCGGAGGGTGCCCAGCCAGCGCTGGGCGCCCTCCGCGGTGAAGTTGGGGTAGAACGGGCCGTCCGTGCGCTGCCACTCGTGCTCGCCGCCGCCGGCGGGCGGCATGATCCACCTCTCGTAGGCGGCGAGATCCTCCTCGGTCCAGTCGCGGAGGCGGACTCTGCGTCCTTCGATCTGCACTGCGGTTCCTTCCGGTGGCGTCAGGCGTCGGTGTCGTCGGGGGTCGGTGTCGTGCGAGGCGGGTGACGCCGGGGGCCGACGTCGTCGGGGTGGGTGAAGCGCGGTCCGCCGCGACCCGGGACGGATCAGGGGCCCGCGGACGTGCCGGCAGGTGCCGGGGCGGCGTCGGCGGGGGCGTTGAGGAACGCGAACACCCCGACGCCCAGGGTCAGCACCCCGGCCAGGACGATGGCGGCGAGCTCCCGGGCCCCCACGCGGACGGTCGGCCGGAGACCGCGGTGGGCGCCCTGGCGGGGACCCTCCTCGGGGACGTCGTCGAACTCGTCGTGCGGGTACTGGGTCACTCCTGGCCTCCTCGCTGCCGGCGCAGCCGCGCCACGAGCATCGGGTCGTGCTCGAGGGCGGCGCGGGTGTCGATCAGGACGTTGAGCCGCTGGTAGTAGTGCGTGGGCGAGAGCTTCAGGCGGCGGCGGATCTCCATCTCCTTCGCCCCCTGGTACTTCCACTGCAGCTTCTCGAGGGCGAGGATCTCACGGTCGACGTCGCCCAGCCCCGTGCCGGACGGCTCGCCGTCCGGCTCCGGACCGGCCGCGGCGTCCTCGTCCGGCACCGGCTCGGGTGCGGTGTCCCGGTCCGGCTCCGGCCCGGCGCCGGGCGCGTCGTCCTCGCCGGTCACCGCGACTCGGCCCGGGGCCGCACGGAGACGGTCGTCAGCTGCGCGTCCTCGCCCGCGTCCACGACGGCGCGCACCGCCGCGGCCACGGACTCCGGGCGGATGTAGCGCTCCGGGACGTAGTCGTTGCCCAGGCTCGCCTGGATGTCGCGCTGCATCTGCGTGTCGACAGGACCGGGGTGCACCGAGCTGACCACGATCCCGTCGGCCTCGACCTCCTGGCGGAGCGAGTCGGCGAGCGCGCGCAGCGCGAACTTCGAGGCCGCGTAGACGGCGTCCCCGCCGCGGGCGGTGAGGCCCGAGCCGGAGTTCAGGAACACGACCTTGCCCCGGGCGGCCCGCAGGGCGGGCAGCAGGAGCCGGGTCAGCTCGGCGGGGACCACCACGTTGAGCTCGAGCTGCGCCCGCCAGTCCGCCACGGAGGCGGCCTCCACCGTGGTGCGCCCCGCGAGGGCCGCCGAGTGCACGAGGACGTCGACCCGGTCCAGGTCGGCCACGACGTCCGGCAGGGCTGCGACGTCGGTCAGGTCCGCGGCGCGGACGGTGACGTGCGGGAGATCGGCGAGCTCGGCCAGCCGGCCGGCGTCGCGGCCCAGCGCCAGGACGTCGTGGTCGCGGGAGAGGTCCACCACGCACGCGCGGCCGATGCCTCCGGTGGCCCCGGTGACGACGGCGCGGGGTCGGGTCTCGGTCGGGGAAGCACTCATGCGCCCACTCTAGCCAGTCCCCCGCCGCTCCCGCCCTCCCCCGGGAGGGAACGGGACGGCGCGGTGCCGGCCCCGGTATCCTGACCCGCAGCCGACCACGCGGAGGAGCCCCATGGCAGCCGACCCCCACCCCACGGGAGACCCCGGGGCGGACCCGGACAGCGCGGACAAGCCCTCGTCGCCGGCGCAGATCACCAAGCCCTCGTGGGGCTACATCCTGCGCCGGTCGGTCCACGAGTTCCGCCGCGACGCCTGCACGGACTCGGCGGCGGTGATGACGTTCTTCGCCGTGCTGTCCGTCTTCCCCGGGCTGCTCACGGTGGTGTCCACGCTCGGCGTCGTCGGCCAGGCCGAGGCGACCACCAGGACCCTGCTGCGCCTGCTGGACGAGTTCGGGGCTCCCGAGGGGGCCGTGGCCGTGCTGGAGGGGCCGATCGGCGAGCTCACCGCCTTCCCGTCCGCGGGCCTGGCCCTGGTCACCGGCCTGGTCGGCGCCCTCTGGACGGCCTCGGGGTACGTGCGGGCCTTCGGGCGGTCCATGAACCGGATCTACGAGGTCGAGGAGGGGCGGCCGGTCTGGAAGCTCTACCCCCAGATGATCGGGGTGACCCTGTCCCTGGTGGTCCTGGTGGTGGGCATGATGCTGCTCCTGCTGCTCTCCGGTCCGGTCGCCGAGGCCCTGGGCGGTCTGATCGGCCTGGGCGGAGCGACCCTGCAGCTGTGGCAGGCCGCTCGGGTCCCGGTCCTGCTGATGCTGCTCGTCTTCATGATCGCCCTGCTGTACTACGCGACCCCGAACATCCGGCAGCCGAGGTTCCGGTGGCTCAGCATCGGCTCGGTGGTCGCCATCCTGGTCATGGTCGCGGCGACCACCGGGTTCAGCTTCTACGTGTCCAACTTCAACAACTACAACGCCACCTACGGGGCCATCGGCGGGGTGATCGTCCTGCTGCTGTGGCTCTGGATCATGAACATCGTGCTGCTCGCCGGGGCGGAGCTCAACGCGGAGATCGAGCGCGGCCGCCAGCTCCAGGCGGGGATGGAGGCCGAGGAGAACCTGCGGCTGCCGCCGCGGGACCTCCGGGGCGTCCGGAAGCTGGAGGCGAAGGAGCAGGAGCTGGTCGCCGAGGGCCGGGCGCTGCGCCGCCGCCACTCCGGCACCAGCACCGGCACCAGCCCTAGCACCGACACCAGCACCAGCACCAGCAGCAGCACCGGCACCGGCAGCAGCCCCAGCACCGACACCAGCACCGACACCAGCACCGGCTCCGGCACTGGGGGCACCCAGCACCGGGGCGCCGGTTCCGGGAGCACCCGGTACCGGGCCGCCGCTCCGGGGACGGGCGCCCCGGCCGGGGACCGTGCGGGACCGGCCTAGAGTGGTGCCCAGCACCGCCGCGCCGTCACCGCATCCGCACCGTGACCCGCGCTGGGGACCAGCACCGAAGACCCGCACCGACCGCCCGCACCGACCACCTGCACCGAGGAGCACCGTGAGCGAGCCCCAGCCCCTGGACGAGATCATGGCCCCCGACTGGGCGGAGGCCCTGGCCCCGGTCGAGCCGCAGATCCGGCAGATGGGCCGGTTCCTGCGCGAGGAGCACGCCGACGGGCACCGCACGCTCCCGGAAGGCGCGGCGGTCTTCCGGGCCTTCCAGGACCCGCTGGAGCAGGTGCGGGTGCTGGTCGTCGGCCAGGACCCCTACCCCACGCCCGGCCACGCCATGGGTCTCTCCTTCTCCGTGCAGCCCCACGTCCGTCCCGTGCCCCGCTCCCTGCAGAACATCTACAGGGAACTGCGGGAGGACCTCGGCGTCGAGCCGCCCGAGCACGGGGACCTCTCGGCGTGGTCGCGGCAGGGCGTGATGCTCCTGAACCGGGTCCTCACCGTGCGCGAGGGGGCGCCCGCCTCCCACCGCGGCCAGGGCTGGGAGACGGTGACGGAGCGCGCCATCCGCGTCCTCGCCGACCGCGGGACCCCGCTCGTGGCGATCCTGTGGGGACGCGACGCCCGCAGCACGGCCTCCT
Organism: Kocuria sp. CH-021; assembly: GCF_049716185.1. Taxonomy (NCBI): domain Bacteria; kingdom Bacillati; phylum Actinomycetota; class Actinomycetes; order Micrococcales; family Micrococcaceae; genus Kocuria; species Kocuria sp. CH-021. Next base: position 226,594 of record NZ_JBNAFK010000002.1, read on the forward strand.
GGCTGGACGGGTTCCCCACCGTCGAGTCCGCGCACCCGTCCCCGCTGTCCGCGTCCCGGGGCTTCTTCGGCTCCCGGCCGTTCTCCCGCACCAACCAGCTCCTCGAGCAGCAGGGAGCGGAGCCCGTCGACTGGCGGCTGTGAGCTGGGCGGCCGGCGGGGCTCCGTTAGGGTGGGCGGCATGACGACGACCCCCCGAGCCCGGCCCGCGAAACCCCGCAAGCCGCAGCTGAACCTGACGGTGCGCTCCCGCGAGCAGCTGTCCCCGTCGATGGTCCGGGTGGTCCTGGGCCTCGACGAGCCCGAGCGCTACACGGACATCGACCCGCCCGAGAAGTACGTCAAGCTCGTCTTCCTCCGCCCCGGCACGGAGCACCCCGATGCGGAGCACCCCGGCACGGCGCAGCCGACCCCGGCGGAGCCCGGACGGAACCCGGACTACTGGGAGCTCAAGGAGACCCTGCCGGGCGACCGCCAGCCCGTCACCCGCCACCTCACGATCCGCCGGTACGTGCCCGAGCGGCACGAGCTGTGGATGGACTTCGTGCTCCACGGCGACGACGGCTTCGCCGGCCCGTGGGCAGCCCGCGCCGAGCCCGGGGACCGCATCATCGCCCTGGGTCCGGGCGGCCGGTGGACGCCCTCCCCGGACGCCGCGTGGACCCTGATCGCCGCCGACGACGCCGCGGTCCCCGCCGCGCTCGCCGTCCTTGAGGCCCTCCCGGCCTCGGCGCAGGGCGAGGTTGTCCTCGAGGTGGACTCGCCCCGCGACGTCCAGCCGGTCTCCGGTCCTGCGGGGATGGCGGTGCGATGGGTCTTCCGCGCGGACGACGGGCCCGGGGCGGATCCTGCCCTGGTGCGGGCCGTGCGCGAGGCCGGGTGGCCCGCGGACCCCGGAGGGGTGCAGGTCTTCGCCCACGGCGAGCGGGAGCTCATGAAAGCCCTGCGCGAGGAGCTGTTCACCCGCCGCCGGCTGGAGCGGGACCAGGTCTCGCTGTCCGGCTACTGGGCGCGGGGCCGCACCGAGGACGCTTTCCAGGCGGAGAAGAAGCTGCCGGTCGGCCAGATCATCTGACCCGGCTCCGCGGGCGCCGGCCGCACTCGCTGCGAGCGTCCGCCCTCGGTCGGACCGTCGGCTTCCGTACGTGCAGGCCTCCCCTCGTCCCCGAGGCCGGAGCAGGCGCGGTACCAGGGTTCTGCCCCGCACTCGCCCCGGCGCCTGCACCGGCTGAGGCCATCGGGTGCGGGCCCAGGATTCTGTCCCGCGCTCACCCCTGCGCCGGCACCGGCTGAGGGCATCCGGTGCGGGCCCGCCTGGACCGTCGTCGTCGTGGTGCCCCCGGACGTCGACGCCCCAGGTGCTGACGGGTGCCGCCGGATGCACGGTCGAAGCCGCCCGGAGCCGCCCTTGTGGTGTCGGACCTGGTGGAGACCATGGATTATGACCATCACCGCCGGACGGCCGTGGAACCGGGAGGGCACCCTCCGGGAGGACAGGACCGCGGCCGGGTTCGACCGGGAGTACGCGGGCGCCGTGGCCGAGCTGGTCGGTGACGCCCGGGCGGAGGCCCGGGCCGCAGGCCGGCAGCTCCGGACGATCCACCGGATGTGGCAGCTGCAGGAGCAGGCCCACGAGCAGCAGCAGACGGACCGGGCGCGCCGGTGCCATCAGCGCGCCCGTGGTCGCGGTCAGGACCTCCCGGAACCGGAGAAGCGCACGGTGCTGGACGTGGCCGACGAGATCGGTCCTGCCCTGCGGCTGCCGGCGGGCACGGCGGTGCGACGGGTGGAGAACGCGATCCTGCTGGCGGAGTCCCTGCCACGGGTCCTGCAGGCCCTCGAGGCCGGGACCATCGCCCTGCGGCAGGCCGAGGTGATCGTTGACCTGTGGCGGGATGTCGTGGACGGTGCCGGCCGGGTGCCCGAGCAGCGGGCCGCCGGCGAGGCCGTGGCCCGCGTCGCGGACGAGCTGCTGGAGAAGGCGCCGGCGGTCACCGCGGCGCAGCTGCGGGCGCTGGCCCGGCGGCGGCGGGCTCGGCTGCTCGCCGGCTCCGAGGAGGCCCGCCACCGTGCGGCCCACCGTGGACGCCGGGTGTGGGTGGAGCCCGAGGAGGACGGCATGGCGCGGCTGTGCGCACTCCTGGACGCGGCCACCGCCCATGCCGTCCAGCACCGTCTCGTCTCCATCGCCGCTCGGGTGGACCCGCACAGCCCACCACCGGACGGGCCGGGGGCTGCCGGTGACGGCCCCTGCGGCGGGAAGGACCTCGACCCGGGCCACGGGGAGGGCGGCCGGCGCACGGCGGGGCAGCTGCGCGCGGACGTGCTCGCCTCGCTGCTGCTGGACGGGGAGCCCACCTGGATGCCCGAGCACCTGCGCGGGATCCGCGGACAGGTCACGGTCACCGTGCCGGTGCTCGCCCTGCTGGAGCGCAGCGCGCAGACGCCCGACGACGGGCATCCCAGCGGGTCGCCGGGCACCGGCCGGGGCCCCCGCAACGAACACCCCGGCGGATCACCGATCACTGGCGGACACGCCCGCGACGGCCGTTCCGACGGGTCAGCGGACACCGGTGGAGATCCCCGCAACGAACACCCCGGCTGGTCACCGACCACCGCCGGACACCCCCGCGACGGGCACTCGAGCGGATCGTTCGACACCGGCGGAGGCCCCTGCGCCGGGGACCCGCCGGGGGCCACCGACTGCGCGGAACTGGCCGGCTACGGGCCGATCCCGGTGAGCGTGGCCGAGCGGATCGCCGCCGGCGCCGGGTCCTGGTCGAGAGTGCTGACCCATCCGGTCACCGGCACGGTCCTGGACCACGACCGCACCACCTACGCCGTGCCGGCCGACCTCAGGCGCCGGCTGCGAGCGCGGGACGGCACCTGCCGGTTCCCCGGATGCCGGCGCCGGGCGGAGCGCTGCGACCTCGACCACACCGTGGCCTGGGTCGACGGCGGGCGGACCGCCGCTGACAATCTCGCTCACCTGTGCCGCCACCACCACGTCCTCAAGCACCGGCACGGCCCGCTCGGGCGCTGGCAGGTCCGGCACCGCCACCCGCGGACCCCGGAGGGCGTCCTGGAATGGACTTCGCCGGCAGGTCGTGTCCATGTGACCTATCCCCAGGAGCATCACCACCCCGTGCTCACACCGCTGCGGATCCTCGACGACCTGCGCATCGATCCACGGCCGCCGTGCGGGTCACCGCGGTCCGAGCCACCGCCGCTGTCCGGACCACCAACGGCCGGACCGCCGCTGTCCGGACCACCATCGGCCGGACCGCCACCGCTGTCCGGACCACCGACAGCCCGGCCGCCGTCGGCCGAGGCCCCGTGGACGTTCCGAGGCCCGGTGTCCTCCTGCGGCCCCCGGCCCCACGACGACCCACCGCCGTTCTGAACCGTCCCCGGTTCGCTGCCGCTCCGATGCGGGTGCCAGCACCGAGTGACCCGGATCGGCGGGTCAGCGGCGCCGGTTGCGCCGGGAGCTGGTGCCGTTGAGGTGTCCCACGAAGGGGCGCATGAGGTACTTGCCGAGCACCACCCCGGAGGCCAGGGCCACGATCGAGGCCATGGCGTTGACGAGGCCCACGATCCCGGGGCCGTAGGTGTCCGTCTCCACCGTGATGGTGTACATGCCCCGGAAGATGGACAGCCCGGGCAGCAGGAACGTCATCGCGGGGATGGCCAGGACCAGTTGGGGAATCCGGTGCCGGGCCGCGAGCACGGTCGCCACGCACCCGCTCGTGATCGCCGCGAGCGCCGTGTCCAGGCGGGCTCCCACACCGGCGGCCATGCCCGTGTGGTACACCACGAGGCCGCCGAGGGCGGCCACCACGGTGGAGAGCACGTGCCGGGGCTTGGCCTGCATCGTGACCGCGATGAGCCCGGTGGCGATCAGCATGAACACGGCGTTGGTCAGCGGGCTCACCGGGTCGAAGGCGCTCTGCGAGACGTCGACCCGGGGCATGCCGGCGTACCCGGCGATGGAGATGCCCCCCGCGATCCCGGCGACGATGCCGAGGAACGCCATCGACGTGGACAGCAGGCGCCCGGCCGCCGTGACGGGGAAGCCGTTGATCGCGTCCTGCATGGTGGAGACCATGCGCGTGGTGGGCAGGAGCAGGATGATCCCGCCCGCGATGACGCGTGTCGGGGACAGGTCGAGGCCGCCCCAGGACAGCAGCAGGGCCATCGTGGTGAGGATCCCGGACTGGGCGGCCATGGTGAAGAACTCGGGGATCCGCCAGGCGCCCAGTCGGTGCGCCACGAGCTGGTTGAGGATCGAGGACAGGCCGGCGACGAGGGCGCCCAGGACACCGCCGCCGATGCCGGCGGTGATGGTCATCGCCGCGGCGGTCGTGGCCGCCCGCACCATCCACCGCGGATAGGGCTTGGGCTTGGCGTTGATCGCCTCGAGCCGCCGCTCCGCCTCACCGCGGGGCATCTCCCCGCCCGTGATGTCCGCGACGAGCTGGTGCGTCTCGGCCAGCCCCGCGTAGTTGTCCGTCCAGGAGCGCACGACCCGCATGACCGTGTGGCTGTTGGTGTCCGGGTCGTTGAAGACGTCCTCGCGGGTTCGGGTGTCCCCGCCGTCCGGCTGGTCGTCGGCGATGTAGTTGATCGTCACGGCCTGGTTGGTGATGTCCACCTCGACGTTCTCGACCCCGTAGGTGGCGCAGACCGCGATGATGGCGTTCTCGACGTCGAGGGCGTCGGCGCCGTAGTGGAACATCGTCTCCGCGAGCCGCAGGGCGAAGTTCAGGGTGCGCCGGGCCTGCCGGCTGGTGGACTCCCCGAACCGGCGCAGGTTGGCGAAGGGCGAGGCGTTGAGCCGCTCCACCACGCGCATGGGGGCTGTGGGGGCCGCCTCCCCCTGGAGCATGGACCGCAGCCGCGAGCGCCCGCCGGGCCGGGCCCCCTGTGCCCGGGTGGAGGGGTAGGCGCCCCGCTGCATCCGATCGGAGCTCTTGCCGGGCGCCGGGAGGGGACCCATCGTCGTCGTCTCCGGGCGGGAGACGGGAACGGTGTCGGTGCGGCGGCGCCGGCGGGCCGCCGTCGCGAGGGGCACGGTCTCGGCGGCCGTGAGCGGCTCCTGGCGCTGCTCCGGCTCGGGGACGCCACCGTGCCGGCGGATCAGGTCCACGCTCAGCACGGGCAGCGCCTGCGGGGCATCGGGCACCACGTCGGCCGCTGCGGTCCCCGCGCGGCGCCGGGCGTGCAGGGCCTGGGCCTCGGTCGGGCGCACCGCCGGCAGTCCCGCACCGTGCCGGGCGACCGGGCGGGCGGCGCCCGTGAGCGTCGTGTCCCCGCCGGGCCCGAACGGCTCGACGACGTGGGCTTCGGGCTCCTCACCCCCGTCCGACGAGGGGTAGGCGGCGAACGGGCGCAGGGGGGCGCGCTGGTCGGTCACCACGCGGTGTTCCTCCTTCCGTGGCGCGGGGGCGGGGGGCCGCCGGACGGTCGGGGCCGGATCAGTAGAAGGGCTGGCCCGTGCGGCGGACCCACAGCTGGCGCTGGACCTTCTCGGCCACGTTGGTCCAGACCGCGTACTTGGCCGGGCTCAGCACCTGGTCGTGGACGCCCACGAAGTCGACGACGGTCTTGGTGAAGCTCGTCTTGAACAGGCCCAGCCCGTAGTAGGGGTGCTCCTTGTTCTTGAGCTGGTCGCTCGGCGGGGTGCCGCAGAAGTCGTACTCGACGATCCCGTGCTCCCGCATGAGGTCCGTGATCGCGGTCCACTGCAGCAGGTGGGAGTCACCGTACTGGCGGCGCCGGGGCTTCGACCCGCCGTCCTTGTAGGTGCCCTTGTTCCCGTAGGCGATGACGTAGGCGCCCACGGACGGCTCACCGTCCTCGTAGGTGAAGTACAGCCGGCCCTGGCCGGCCTGCTCGAACGTCGTCCAGAACTTCGCGTAGTACTCGTAGGAGCGCAGGTTCACGTTCGCGTCGCCCTGTCCCACGGTGTCCATGAGCGCGTACATCCGGCGCATGTTCTGCTCGGTGAGCTCGACGCGTTCGACCGTGCAGCCCTCGCGCAGCGCCCGCCGGACGGCGTTGCGCCCACGGGAGTGCAAGGACTTCAGCACGGCCTCCTCGTCGCGGTCGGTGTCGAGGATCGCGGTGGAGTCGTTGGGCTGGATGTTGAAGGACTTCTTCAGCCCGGCCCGCGCGAGCACGCCCCGCGCGTAGTCGGAGTCCAGCACGTCCGGCTCGATCTTGATCGCGAACACGTTCAGCTGCTGCTCGGCCACGAACCGGGCACTGGCCGCCGCGATCCCGGGGATGTCGTCGACGGAGGCGACGTCGGGGCCCTTGATCATGTACCACAGCCTGCCCAGGGCAGGCACCTGCTTCTCGAGGACCAGGTTGTAGGAGGCCTGCCCGCCGTCGGCGGGCTCGTGCACGAGGTGCCGGGGCCGCCAGCCGTGGTCCGCCTTCACGTCCGCGAAGGACGCGGACTGCAGCATGTTGCCGCCGTGGGGGTTCGCCGTGACGTGGGCGTCCCAGTCGGCGATCTCCTGGGCGGTGGCGAAGCGTGCGGTGAACTCTCGCAAGGCTCTCTCAATCGTCGGGGTCGTCGGGGCCGGCCGGCCGGGGACGGCCGGCGGACCGGTGCACCGGCGGGGGCCGGCCCCGGTCAGTCTAACCGCGCAGGCCTGAGCGGCTTCTGAGCCGTGCCGGACGTCCGTCCGCGCCCCCGCGGACCGCTCCCCCGCCCCGGATCCCGGACGGACCCCGGACGGCCCCGGGGACCGTGCTGTGTATTCTGTTCAGGCGGTTCGCACCGGCAGGTCCGCGGCTCGCACCAGATGCAGCCCGCACCGATCCCCGGAGCGGTCCCGAGCAGGGAGGTGGCCGAAGCCGTGGGTGGACCGGGCGGGCGCTGGAGCATCGCGCGCGCCGCGGTGCTCGTGACCGGACTGACCGCCGTCTCCACCGTTCTCGGCTTTCTCCGGGACGTCGTCGTCGGCGCCGTCTTCGGCGCGGGGGCCGAGCTCGACGCGTGGCTCGTGGCCCAGGGCGTGCTGAACGTGGTCCTCGGCCTGCTCGCCTGGGCGATGGCCCGCTCCGTGACTCCGGTGACGTCCCGGGAAGCCGCCCGGGAGCGCGCGGACGGCACGGGCTGCCGCGGCCACCGCGGCTTCGAGGTCTCCCTCACCGTCACCGTCGTCGTCCTGGGCCTGGCCGCCGTGGTGACGGGCCTGCTCGCGGAACCGGTGACGACCCTGCTCGCTCCCGGGTTCGACGACGCCCAGACCGCCACGGCCGCCTCGCTCACCCGCATCGTCCTCGTCGCCACGGTGCTCGTGGCCGGCACCGACCTGCTGGCCTCGCTCGTGCAGGCGCACGGCCGCTTCGCGTGGTCCTCCCTGCAGGGCGTCCCGTTCAACCTGGTCATGATCGCCGCGGCGGGCCTGCTCGGGCCCCGGTACGGGATCTCGGCGCTCGCCGTGGGCTACGTGGTGGGCTCCGCGGCGCGGCTGCTGATGCAGGTGCCCCCGGTGCGGTCGCTCGGCACCCGGCTCCGGCCCCGGTGGGAGCTGCGGGACCCGGGCTTCCGGGAGATCGCCCGGCTGGTGCCGCCCATGCTGGTGGGCAACGCCGTAGTCAACATCAACACCCTCGTCGACCGGGCGGTGGGCTCCACGCTCGGCGACGGCACGATCACGGCCCTGACCTACGGCTGGCGCCTGGTCGACCTTCCGGAGACCGTCGTCATCGCGGCCCTGCTCGTCCCCCTGTACCCGGCGCTGGGCGCCGCCGCGGACGACCGCCCCGAGCTGCGCCGGCTCGTGAACCGCGGGCTGTCCGTGGTCGTCACGGTGCTCACCCCGGTGTGCGCGGTGTTCGTGGTCGCGGCCGGGCCCCTGGTCGCCACGGCCTTCGGGCACGGCGCGTTCGACGCCGGGGACGTCGCGGCGACGGCCACCGCGGTCGCCTGGTACGCGCCGGCCCTGCTCGCCCTCGGCGTCCGCCAGGTGGTGGTCCGGGCGTCCTACGCCCTCGGCGACTCCCGCGGGCCGGTGGTCGTGGCGGTGCTGGCCATGGTCGTCAACGTGGTGGGCGACCTCGTCCTGGCCCCCGTGCTGGGCCTCGCCGGCATCGCGGCGGCCACGAGCGCGTCCCTGGTCGTCGCGGCGCTGCTCAACGCGTGGCTGCTGCACCGCCGCCACGCCGGGCTGGACACCCGGGGGGCGACCGCCCTCGTGCTCCGGGCCCTGGTGCTGGCGGCCGTCGCGGTCGCCGCGGGCCTGGGCGCGCGCGAGGCGCTGCCCGCGCTGCCGTCGCTGGTTCTCGCGGCGCTCTGCGCCGCCGTCGTGGGCGGGACCTACCTGCTCGGGCTCGTCGTGCTGCGGGCTCCCGAGCGCCGCCTCGTCGGCGAGACGCTGCGGACGGTGCGCCGACGGCGCTGACGAGCCGACCGGCCGCCCGACCGGGAGCGGATGCCGCTCCCGAGCCGCCAGGTGGCCAGGTGCCACGTGGGGCCGGGGTCGCGCAGGTCCCACACGCTGTGCTGGGCGCCACGGCCCCAGCGGAGGGTGTCGGCGACGTCCGCGGCCAGACCGCCGCGGCGCTCCACGGACGCCCGGCGCAGGTCCCCGGCGAGCCAGGCGTAGCGGACGCCGGTCCGGGCGTCCGGCAGGTCCGGCACGGGCCCGCCGAGGACCAGCCTGCCCCACGCGTCGGCCAGCCCGGGGCGGGCGGCCTCGGCCAGAGCCATCGAACCGAAGAAGCGGCCGTTGAGGTCGATGAGCTGCGGGACGCCGTCGTCCCCGGTGAGGAACTGCAGCTCCACGAGGCCCCACCAGCCCAGCTCGCGCAGCAGCACCTCGGCGCGCGCGGCGAGCTCCTCGTCGACGGGCACCGTCCGGGCGCGGGCCGAGACGCCGTTGGGGGTGGGCCACAGCCGGGAGGTGACCTGCTGCACCCGGCCGTGCAGGCGTCCGTCGTGGTGGACCCCGATCAGGGCCCCGAGGGTGCCGCGCACCGGTGCCTGGAGCACCGGCTCGGCCCCGGCCTCCCGGATGCGCCGGACCTGTCCCGCCGCCGCGGGGGCGTCCCGGAAGAGCTTGGCCTCGATGCGGTGGGGCCGGGTCTGCCCCGGCGCCCAGTGCGCCCGGCACTTGACGACGACCGGGCCGTCCCAGGCGGCGAGCGCCTCGTCCGTGGCCGTCAGCGTCCGGGGAGCGCTCAGCCCCGCCCGGGCCGCCCGGTCCGCCAGGCCGACCTTGTCGAGGGCCGCCGCGACCACGTCGGGGCCCGGGTGCGCCACGGCCGCCGGGATGTGCTGACGGTACGCGGAGACCGCGGCCATCCAGTCGTCGCCGGCGCCGAAGACGAGGTCGTACGCTCCCTCCGCCACGGCGCGGCGGACGCCGTCGATGAAGCCTGCCCCGTCGCCGCGCGGGCGCGGCACCTCGTGGCGGACCGCGGCCGCCCGCGTGGCGCCGAGCATGCCGGGCCCGTCCGGGGTGCCGACGCCCACGTGCCAGCCCGCCCGCTCGAGCGCGCGCGCCGCCGCGAGGGCTCCCCGGTCCCTGCCCGTGCCCACGATGAGCGCCCGTCGCTGCGCCGGCGCGGCGCTCTCCGACTCCCGGCGGCGGTGGTCGAGCGGTGGTCGGTCGGCGGTCATCGGTCCTCCATCGAGGTGGGCGGGCATCCCTTCCACGGTAGTCGCCGCACGTGGGAGACCGTGAAACGCGTGCGCGGCCACGGACCGGGTCCGGGCTCGGCACAGCGCAGGAGAGCAACCGCACAGGAGGGCACGGCGCAGCAGGGCACGGCGCAGGGCAGCACGGGACGGGACGGCACAGCACGGCACAGCACGGCACAGCACGGCACAGCACGGCACAGCACGGCACAGCACGGCGCCCGCCCACCGTGCGGTGGGCGGGCGCCGTGGGGCCGGTGCGGGGAGGTCCTACTCGGCGTCGTGGTCCGTCTCGAGGATCCGCACGAGGTTGTCGAGCGCGTCGTCGGCGCCCTCGCCCTCGGCGCGGAGGACGACCTTGTCCCCCTGGCCGGCGCCGAGGGACATCAGCGACAGGACGCTTGAGGCGTCCATGGCCTCGTCCTCGGGCTCGCCCTCGGCGGCGATGGTGATCTCGATGTCGTACTCCCCTGCCGCCTCGGCGAAGATCGCGGCGGGGCGGGCGTGCAGGCCCACGGACGAGGCGATGGTGGCGGTGCGTTCTGCCATGGTGGTTCTCCTTCGGGTTGCGGGGTCCGGGGTGTCGGACCCCGGGGGTTGGGGTGGTGCGTTGCGGCCCGGGCCGCGGGTCAGAGACCGAGCTCGGCGAGCACGTCGAGCTCGGCGCGCACGGCAGCGGAGGCGTCCTCCGCGCTGGGCTGCTCGATCGCGAGCTCGGCCAGGGCCCGGGCGGTGGCGAGGTCCACGCTGCGCAGCACGGCCGCCACCGGGGCCAGTCCCCGGGGGCTCATGGACAGGGTGTGCACCCCGAGGCCCACGAGCACGACGGCGAGCGCGGGATCCGCCGCGGCCTCGCCGCAGACCCCCACGTTGCGCGGTCCGGCGCCCTCGGACTCGGCCCGGCGGGCGCCCTCCACGGTGTAGCGGATCATGCGCAGCACGGCGGGCTGCCACGGGTTGTTGAGCTCGGCGAGCGAGCCCATCATCCGGTCCGCGGCCATCGTGTACTGGGTCAGGTCGTTCGTGCCCAGCGAGACGAAGTCGACGTGGCGCAGGATCTGGTCGGCGGTGACGGCCGCGGACGGCGTCTCCACCATGACCCCGGGAACGCGCAGCCCGGCGTCGGCCGTCATGGCGGCGAAGTCCCGGGCCTCGGAGGTCGTGGCGATCATCGGCGCCATGACCCACACGTCGGCCTCCGTGGCCTGCTCGGCCAGCGCGATCGCCTCGAGCTGGCGGGCCAGCACGCCCGGCACCGACCGGTCGGTGCGGAAGCCGCGCACGCCGAGCGCCGGATTGGGCTCGGCGGTGTCGGTGAGGAAGGGCAGGGGCTTGTCCGCCCCGGCGTCGAGGGTGCGGACCACGACCTTCTTCCCGGAGAAGGACTCGAGGATCGCGGTGTACTGCTCCACCTGCTCCTCGACGGACGGCTCCTTGTCCCGGCCCAGGAAGCAGAACTCGGTGCGCAGCAGTCCCACGCCCTGGGCGCCGGCCGCGGCCGCCGTGCGGGCGTCCTCGGGGGTGCCCACGTTGGCGAGCAGCGGCACCTCGGTGCCGTCCGAGAGCACGCCCCGGCCGTCGAAGGCGGTGCGCGCCGCGGCGCTGCGCACCCACGCCTCCACGAGCTCCTGCTCCTCCTCGCCCGGCTCCGTACGGAGCTCGCCGGTGGCCCCGTCCACGAACACGCGCGTGCCGTCCGCGAGCGCCTCGACACCCCGTGCCGCCACGATCGCGGGCAGGCCCAGGTTGCGGGCCAGGATGGCCGTGTGGGACTGCGGCCCGCCGCCGGAGGTGACCAGCGCCAGGACCATCTCGGGGTCCAGGGTCGCCGTGTCCGCGGGCGCCAGGTCCTCGGCGGTCAGCACGAATGGAACGTCCCGCTGCGGCACGCCCGGCATGGGCAGGCCCTGCAGCTGGGACACGAGCCGCGCCCGGACGTCCTCGATGTCGGCGGCGCGCTCGGCCATGTAGCCGCCCAGGGCGCGCATCTGCTCCGCGTAGTCGCTCGCGGCCTCCCACAGGGCGCGCTCGGGGGCGAGCCCCTTCCCGGTGATGAGCTTCGCGGCGTTCTTCAGGAGCGCCTTGTCCCCCGCCATGAGGGCCGTGGACTTGAGCACGTCCGCGGCGTCCTTCTCGACGGCGACCTCGGCGCGCCCCTTGAGATCCGCCTTGACGGCGGCCGCGGCCGCCTGCAGCCGGGCCACCGCCGCCTCGGGCTCCTCGTCCCGCAGGGCCAGTCCCGCGGCCGGCTCGGAGACGGGATCCGGCATGCTCACGAGCTCGCCGATGACGCGGCCCGCGCACACTCCCACGCCTGTCAGTGTCTGCATGGTGTTCCTCTTCCTCGAGAAAAAGAGCTGACCGTGCACGGGCCCCCGATGGGGCCCGTGCACGTCGCTCAGGCGGTGGTCGGCACAGCGGCGGCATCCTCGCGCGAACGGGTGGCGTCGGCCACCCGCCCGTGCGCTCCACCCACGTGCTTGAGGGCGACGACGACGGCTGCTGTGACCAAGGTACCGACAACCACCGCGAGCAGGAACATCAGCGGGTTGCCGATCAGCGGCAGGATCCACACGCCGCCGTGCGGTGCCGGGGAGAGCGCCCCTGCACTGAGGGAGATCGCGCCGGCCACGGCGCCGCCCACCATGGTGGAGGGCAGCACGCGCAGCGGGTCCGCGGCCGCGAACGGGATCGCGCCCTCCGAGATGAAGGAGGCGCCCAGCAGCCACGCCGCCTTGCCGTTCTCCTGCTCGGCCACGGTGAAGTAGCGCTTGCCCACGAGCGAGGCGAGGGCCAGGCCCAGCGGCGGGACCATGCCGGCGGCGATGACGGCGGCCATGATCTCCTGCGGGGCGGTGTTCACGGCCGTGGCGGCACCCAGGCCGGCGGCGGCGAACGTGTAGGCGACCTTGTTGATCGGCCCGCCGAGGTCCGCGCCCATCATCAGGCCGAGGATCGCGCCGAGGGCCAGCGCGCTGGCGCCGGTCATGCCGTTGAGCCACTCGGTGAGCCACGCCATGAAGGTGGCGATCGGCCCGCCCAGGACGAGCAGCAGCAGGCCCGAGGAGAACAGCGTGGCCAGCAGGGGGATGATGACCACCGGCATCAGGGAGCCGAGCCAGCGCGGGAGCCGCGGCTGGGCCAGCCAGTAGGCGGCGAGGCCGGCCAGCAGGCCGCCCACGATGCCGCCGAGGAAGCCGGCGCCCATGAAGTTGGCGACCAGGCCGGCGGCGAAGCCGGGCGCGATGCCGGGCCGGTCGGCCAGGCCGTAGGCGATGTAGCCGGCGAGCGCCGGAACGAGCAGCCCGATGGCCAGGGCGCCCATCTTGAACAGCACGGCCCCGATGTACTGGGCGACGGTGGCGTCCCCGAGGGCCCACAGGGTGGAGGTCCCCAGGATGTCGTCGGCGACGTTGGCGATGTCCGCGCCGGCGATCATGAAGCCCAGGGCGATGAGCAGGCCGCCCGCAGCCACGAAGGGGATCATGTAGCTGACGCCCGTCATCACGGCCTTGCGGATCCTGGTCCCCCACCCCTCGCGCCCGCCGGAGGAGTCGGACTCGTCAGCGGCGCCGGCGGCTCCCTGCACGCGCTTGGCGTTCGGGTTCCCGGCGTTGGCCAGGGCCTCCTCGATCATGACCTTCGGCTCGTCGATGCCGCGCTTGACCGGCGAGGCGACGTAGGGCTTGCCGGCGAACCGGGAGCGGTCCCGGACGTCGACGTCGGTCGCGAAGATCACCGCGTCCGCCGCGGCGATCGTGGCGGGGTCGAGCTTGGTGAAGCCGGCGGAGCCCTGGGTCTCGACCTGCAGGTCGACCCCCATCTCCTCGGCGGCGTAGGTCAGTCCGTCCGCGGCCATGTAGGTGTGGGCGATGCCGGTGGGGCAGGCGGTGACGGCCACGATCTTCTTGCCGGCGTGCGGGCCGGCGCCCTCGGCGTCGCCCCCGGTCTGCGCCGCGGCGGGCGCCGGTGCGGCACCGCCGTCCTCGGACCGGGCGTCCACGGACGCGGGCACCGCGGTGGCGGACGTGGCGCCGGCCGCGGAGGCCCCCTCGGCGGGTGCGGTGTCGGCCGTCCCGCCGAGGCCCAGGGCGTCGTCGACGATCCGGACGATCTCCTGCTCGGAGCGCGCGGAGCGCAGGGCCGCCACGAAGTCCTTCTTCATGAGCGAGCGGGCGAGCTTGGCCAGCAGCTTCAGGTGCGTCTGGTCGGCCCCCTCGGGCGCCGCGATGAAGAAGACGATGTCGGCGGGGCCGTCCTTGGCGCCCCAGGGGACGCCCTGCGCCAGCCTGGCCATGACCAGGGTCGGCTCGAGCACGGCGGTGGAGCGGCAGTGCGGGATCGCGATGCCGCCGGGGATGCCGGTGGCGGTCTTGTTCTCGCGGGCGATGGCGTCCGCCAGCAGCCCGTCCAGCTGCTCGGCGCGACCGGTGCGCTGCACCAGGTCGGCGAGCCGGCCGATGACGGTTTCCTTGTCTGCTCCCAGGTCCTGGTCGAGCGAGACCAGGTCGGGAGTGATGAGCTCGGACACGATGTCCTCCTTGAGCGGCCGGGCCGGTGGCCCGGGTGGTTCGGATGAGGTGGAGTGGGTCTGGTTCAGCTGGAGACGGCGCGCGCGGGGAGCTCCCGCACGGTGACCGCCTCCGGGGTGGTCTCGGAGAGGGCCGGGACCCGGGTGCCCGGCAGGGCTGCCGCCGCGGACCCGGAGGCCACGGCCTGCCGCAGGCACTCGGACGGCGCGTCGCCGCGCTCCTGGGCGATGAGGTAGCCCGAGAGCGAGCTGTCGCCGGCGCCCACGGTGGAGCGCACGGCCACGGGCTCGTGGACGGCGTGCCAGGAGCCCTCCGGCACGGTGAGCACCGCACCGCCGGCCCCGAGCGTGGTGAGGACCGCGCCCAGGCCGCGCCCCACGAGCGCCGCGGCGGTCGCGGCCGCGAGGTCGGGATCGGCCTCGAGCCGTTCGCCGTCGACCGTCCCCACCAGCTCGGCGAGCTCCTCGCCGTTGGGCTTGATGAGGTCGGGCAGGGCGTCGTCCCCGGACACGGCACCGCGCAGCGCCGCCCCGGACGTGTCCACGGCGAACCGGGGCGAACGCTCCCCCAGCACCGTCCGGACGCGGCGGACGATCCGTGCGTAGACGTCCTCGGGGGCCCCGGGCGGCAGGGAGCCGGCCAGGACCACCCAGGAGGCGTCCGCGCCGCGGTGCACGAGGAGGTCGACGACGGCGTCGACGTGCCCGGGGCTCAGCGGCGCGCCCGGGGCGTTGATCTTGGTGGTGGTGCCGTCCGGCTCGGTGATCGTGATGTTGGAGCGGATCGGAGCACCGACGGGGACCGTCTCGTAGGGCACCTGGGCCGCGGCGAGCTCCGCCAGCAGCGGGTCCCCGGGGTCGCCCGGCAGCACGGCCAGGGTCGGGACGCCGCTGGCGCGCAGGGCCCGGGAGATGTTCACGCCCTTGCCGCCGGCGTCCTGCCGGGCGCCGTCGGCGCGCTGGACGGCGCCGCGGCGCAGCGGGGCCGGGAGTTCGACCGTGCGGTCGAGGGAGGGGTTGAGGGTGAGGGTGAGGATCACGCGATCACCACCTCGACGTCGGCCTCCTCGAGGGCGGCGGCCAGTTCCGGACCGGGGGCCCGGTCGGTGATGAGGGTGTCGACTTCGTCGAGCGACGCGAAGCGCATGAGGGTCTCCTGATCGTGCTTGGCGGAGTCGCAGAGGACCACGACGCGCCGGGAGGTCTGGATGATGGCGGTCTTGACGACCGCCTCGATGGGGTCCGGCGTGCTCAGCCCGAACGCGGCGTGGATCCCGTTGCAGCCCACGAACGCGAGGTCCGGGCGCAGCCGGGTGTAGTGCTCCGCGGCCCGCCCCCCGGCGGCGGCCCAGGTGAGCTTGCGGACCCGCCCGCCGACGAGCTCGAGGCCGATGCCCGTGGCGTCGGCGAGCTTGGCGGCGATGTGCAGGGCGTGGGTGATGATCAGCTGCTCCTGCCCGTCCGGCAGGGTGGAGTCGGTGCGGACGATGAGGTCGGCCAGGGCCTCGACGGTGCTTCCGGCGTCGAGCACGACGGCCCCCGCCCCGCTGGTGCGCAGCAGGTCGAACGCCGCCTGCGCGATCCGCCGCTTCTCCGGGGTGTTCAGGTGCTTGCGGGAGGAGATGGCCTTCTCGTCGGACGTCGACTGGTCCGCCGAGACGGCGCCCCCGTGCACCCTGCGGAGCCTGCCCGCGGCCTCGAGGGCCGCGAGGTCGCGACGGACGGTCTCCATGGTGACGTCGAAGCGGCGCGCCAGGTCCGCGCCGTTGACCCGGCGGGTCGCGACCACCAGCTCGGCGATCTCGGCCTGGCGTTCTTCTGCGAACATGGCGTTCACCTCACGGTCGGAAAGGATGGTGGATCTTTGCGTTCCCTTGAGTTTATGTGAGTTCGTGTGGTTTTGCTAGAGGTGTCGGTGATCCAGTTCACGAAATGCCACATTCGGTGGTGGAGCCGGTTCCGGTGCCCGCATCCGGTCCCGGGCACCGTCCCGCCACCGGTCCCGAGCACCGTCCCGCCCCCGTCCCGCCGCCGTTCCACCACTGTCCCGCCGCCGTCCGGCACGCAGATATCCTGGATGGGGACGACCGGACCGTGGAGCAGGGCGCCGCGGCGGCCCTCGGGCCGGGTCGACCTCCAAGCGTTGGCCACGAAGCCCCGCCACGCGCCCGGCGACGCCCCCGGACGACACCCCGGCCACGCGCCCGACGACACCCCCGAGACCCAGGAGAGCACTGCCCATGACACCCCGTGAGCTCTACGGACGCTTCGCCCTCGCGGAGGCGGTGACCTGGACGCTGCTGATCCTCGGCATGGTCCTGAAGTACACGGGGGTCTCGGCGGCCTTCGTCCCCGTCTTCGGCATGCTGCACGGGCTGGTGTTCCTGGGGTACTGCGTGGTGACCTGTTTCGTCTGGGTGGACCAGCGGTGGACCGCGGGCTTCGGGGCGCTGGGCCTGGCGAGCGCCTTCGTCCCGTACGCCACGATCCCCTTCGAGCGCCGTGCACAGCGCTCGGGCCGGCTCGAGGGCGGCTGGCGCCTGGCCCCCGGCGGCGACCGTCCCACCACCGTGCTGGAGAGGCTGGAGGCCTGGTCCCTCCGCAGCCCGTGGCTGGCGGTGGCGGCGGGCGCGGTCGTGGTCGCAGGCCTCGCCTCGGTGCTCCTGTATCTGGGCCCGCCGGTCCCGCGCGGCTGAGGCCTGCACCTGCCGGCCCCGCGCAGATGGTGCCCGGCCCCACCGGTTCCCCGCGGATGGTGCCCGGGCCCACTGGTTCCCCGCGGATGGTGCCCGGGCCCACTGGTTCCCCGCAGATGGCGCCTGGCCCACCGGCCCCCGCAAATGGTGCCTGGCCCACCGGCCCCCGCAAATGGTGCCCGGCCCCGCCGCTCCCGCGCGGACGGTCCGGGAGCGCGCCGCGCCGGTTCCTGGCGGCGGGGCGCCCGGTATAGCGTGGTCGTCGGGACGGCCCCGCCGACCGGCGGCGGCGCCACGAGGAGGATCCACGTGACCAATTTCGCCAACGTCGAGCGCCGGCACCTCGCCGCGCTCCTGCGCCGCCTGGGCCCTGACGCCCCCACCCTGTGCGAAGGCTGGAGGACCCGTGACCTCGCCGTGCACCTCGTGCTGCGCGCGGGGCGCCCCGATCTGCTCGCCGGAAGGGTGCTGCCGCGGGTGCCCGTGCTCGGCGAGCGCACCCGCCGTGCCGAGCAGGCCGTCGCGAGCCAGCCGTGGGACGAGCTCGTGCGGAAGGTGGAGCACCCTCCGCTGTACTCGCCCGCGCGGCTGGGGCCGGTGGACAAGCGGATGAACACCGTGGAGTACTTCGTCCACCACGAGGACGTCCGCCGGGCCCAGCCCCAGTGGCACGAGCGTCCGCTGCTGCACGACGAGGAGCAGGCGCTGTGGCGGTCCCTGAGCCTGCTGGCCAAGGTCGCGCTCAAGGATGAGGAGGACACCGTGGTGCTCATCGCCCCGTCCTACGGCGCCGTCCGCGGCGGCCGCGGCCGGACCGGGACCGTGCGCGTGCTCCGCGCCGCGCCGAGCGAGCTGCTGCTGTGGGCCCTCGGCCGCCGTGGTCAGGCCAAGGTGGAGGAGACGGTCGAGTAGCCCGGCGCCGCGACGACATCAGGAGACGACGTCAGGAGGGGACCGCGCTGTGCGGTCCCCTCCTGACGTCGCGGGCCGTCAGCGGAACAGGTCCGCCCGGACGCCCATGATGATCCGGTCACCGGGCCGCGCGGTGCGCATGTACCGCGCCACCTCGTGCTCGTGCAGGGCGATGCACCCCGCGGTGGGCTTCTTGTTGGCGTGCAGGAAGATCGCGAAGCCGTTGCCCTGGACGATGGTCGAGTCCGGCGGGCGGTTGTAGTTGATCACCACGCCCAGCCGGTAGTCGCCGGAGAGCGAGAAGTACCACATGTTCTCGTCCGGCCAGGTGTAGCCGGTCGACTCGAAGTACTTGTTGTAGAGCGTGCCCAGGCGCCCGCCCCACCGGGAGTTCGGGTTGAGCTGCCGGTAGGGCAGCGCGGTGCCCGGGTTGTAGACCCCGAAGGACTCCGTGACCGAGTACGAGCCCTGCGGCGAGTACAGGTACTGCGTGTGCCCCGAGGGCACGCCGGGGCGCTTGAAGCCGCTCGCGCCCACGTAGGCCGACGTCCGCCACTCCTCCACGTAGCTGCCGCCGATGCGCACGCAGTTGACGAAGGTGGCCTGGGAGCGCCCGTAGCCCTCCGCGATGGTCAGGGACACGCGCGCCGCGTTGCGGGTCGGCTGCACGGAGCGCCCCGTGTTGAGGTGGTGGCACTCCCCGCGGAACAGGTGCGTCCGCGCCCCGGTGGCGCGGCTCCAGGTGACGAGTCCCCGCTGGAAGGTCTGGTGCACGCTCCCGGTGCCGATCTCGTCCGTGACGGGGTAGCCGAGGGAGCCCCGCTCGCGTCCCGTGGCGATCCACCGCTGCCCGATGGCACCGTTCGTCTTCACGGCCCGCGCTCCGGTGGCGGAGCTCCAGTAGATCGTGTGGGCCCTGGTGAAGGACTGCCGGCACCCGCCCCCGGCCAGGCCGCAGATCTCGTCCGTGGTGGGGTACCCGTAGGTCCCGGCCTCGCGCCCGCCGCGGATCCACTTGTGGCCGATCGCGCCCCGGGTGTTCACGGTCCGGGCCCCCGTGGCTGAGGTCCAGAAGACCGTGCGGTTGTTCGAGAAGGACTGCCGGCACCCGCCGGACGACCCGCAGATCTCGTCGGTGGTGGGGTACCCGTAGGTCCCGGCCTCGCGCCCGCCGCGGATCCACTTGTGGCCGATCGCGCCCCGCATGTTCACGGTCCGGGCCCCCGTGGCTGAGGTCCAGAAGACCGTGCGGTTCTTCGAGAAGGACTGCCGGCACCCGCCGCCCACGAGGTGGCAGGACTCGTCGTCGACGGGCCAGCCCAGGGTGTCGACCCCGCCCCCGAGGGTCCAGCGGTGGCCGATCGCGCCCCGGAGCTGCACGAAGTGCGCGCCGTGCGCCTCCGACCACAGGACCACGCCCCGCTCGTGCGGCCACTCCCAGCCGCCCTTCCAGGGGCGCATCCCCGCAGTGGGCGCCCCGGTCCGGGCCGCCGCCCGGACCGCGGCGGCCTCGAGCGCCTCCCGGATCTCGACGGGCACGTCCACGTCCTCCGCGGCGGCCGCGGCCGCCGTCTCCTGCGACCCGGCCTCCGGTGCGGCCGCTCGCTCCTCGGCGGGCTCCGCTCCCGCGGAGGGCTCCGCGGTCGGCTCGGCGGTGACCGCCCGCTCGGCCGGGGCGGTCGGTCCGGCCGAGCCCGTCGGATCTGCCGGCAGCTTCTCCTCCGCCGGGCCGGTGGGCCCGGCGGAGGGGCCCGGGGGCGCCTGGCTCTCGAGGTCGGGGGCGACCGTGAGCACGGCCCGCGCCTCGGCGCCCGAGGCGTCCACCACCGCGTAGGCCACCTCCACCGGCGGGGCGTCGGCCGGCCGGTCCGGGGAGGGCTCCAGGGCGAGGACCGGGTGCCCGGGGAGCTCCCAGTCCTCGGGCAGGGACTCGGGCTCCGCGTCCGGGGACACCACGCGCAGGGACCCGAGGTCCGTGCGCAGTGCGTCGACGAGCTCGTCGTCGGGGTCGTCGGCCGAGGGGTCCACGAGCCGGAGCCGCACCGCCGAGGGCTCGTCGAGACCGTCGTTGGACAGGACGTCGAGGAGTGCGGTGCGCCCGGCGGGCACGGTGGACGCGTCGTCCACCGGCTCGAGCCGGACGGCTGCCGCGACGGTGCCCGCGGCGGGACCGGGCGTCGTCGTCGGACCGGCCGAGACGCCGGGAGCGGGAGCGGACGGGGCCGCGGACGCCCCCGGGGCACCGGCGAGCACGACCGCGAAACAGGCCGCGACCGCGGCGGGGATGCGCAGAGCTGAGATCTTCATGGGGGGTCCCTTGCTGGGCGATCAGTCGGTGAACTCGACGTAGTGGTCGGGGGTGGTGGTGGCGAAGACGCGCACGGCCAGCTCGGCGTCGTGCGCCGCGGCGAAGGCGACCTCGAGGGAGGCGCTCTCCCCGGGGGCGATGGTCGGGAAGGTCTCCATCGGCACGCCCAGGGACTCGTCGAAGACGGGGACCGCCGGCTCCGCACCGGCGACGGCGACCGGGAAGGACCACGGCACGGCGTCGACCGGGGTGCTGCCGGTGTTGGTGAGGGTCAGCGTGAACACCTGGACCGGGGTGCCCGGAGCGGCCCGGACGGGACGCTCCCCCGTGGTCGCGGGGCGGGGGCCTTCCACCACGGCCTCCAGGGAGCCGTCGAGCCGCTGGGCCGTGCCGAAGGACCCGGCGGCGTCCCGCGTGGAGGTGGCGTCGTAGGGGGCCACGTCGTTGCCCGACGGCGCGGGGCCGGCGCTCGGCGTCGCGGCAGCGCCGGTCGCCGTGGGCGCGGGCCCGTCCGAGACCGCGGGCGGGCTCGTGCTGGGGGCCGTGGTGGCACTCGGCCCCTCGTTCTCGGCGCATCCCGCCAGCGCGACGACGAGCAGGGCGGCGCAGACGGGTCCGAGCCGGCGGCCGGGTGGTGGGGGGAAGGTGACTGCCATGGGGGGACTCCTCGACACGGTCCTGGGGGGGACCGACCGGCGCCGTGCCACCTCCGGACGAGCGGGGGGGCGGCGCCCCGGGGGGGGGGGGCCCCCCCCGGCGCGGGGGTGTGTTTTGTTGACGCGCGAACCCGGGGGGCCCCCGGCCCCCCCCCCCCCCCCCCCCCGGGGCCCCCCCCCCGCCCCCGCCCCCCCCCGGCCGGGGGGGGCCCCCGCCCCCGGTCGTGGGGGTCACGCTACACGGACGGTTTGCTTTTGTGATTCGCGTGACACCGTGTGGCGCGCCGTGCCACCGCCGTCACGGACAGGGGCGCTTCGCGAGCTCGGCCGCCAGGGACTGGGCCGATGCGGTGGAGGAGTCGATCCGCCAGTCCACCTCCTTGTCCAGGTGGAACCAGACGAGGCCCGTGACGTCGGGCTGCTGCGCCAGGTAGTGCACCAGGTGGGCGTTCCACTCGGCCTTGGAGCCCCCGGCCTCGGCGCCGGCGGTCTCGGCGACGATGATCTCCTTGCCCGGGGCCAGGCGCCGCATCTCGGACAGCCCGTAGGCGAACAGGTCCCACGGCTGCTGCCAGCTGGACCACGTCTGGGAGGTGCCCCAGTTGTAGCCGTCCAGGGCGACGACGTCCACGTACCCGGCGCCGGGGTAGAGCCCGTCCAGGGGTGTGGACCCGTAGTACGGGACGTTCGGGTTCCACACCCACTGGACGTTGTCCGCCCCGGCAGCGGTGAAGATGTCGTGGACGTGCCGCCAGGCGGCCACGTAGTCCCCGGCGCCGTTGCCGTTGACCCCCTCGGACCACGGGTACCAGTTCCCGTTCATCTCGTGGCCGAAGCGCAGCATCACCGGGGAGCCCCAGTCGGCCAGACGGGTGGCCCAGTCGGTGATGTGGGCGTCGTGGGCGCCCGAGGCGATCGCGTCCAGGGAGTGGGCGGGCTGGTCGGTCCCGCCGCCCCAGACCCACGGCTCCCAGGTCAGGAGGGTGGTCGCCCCGGACGCGCGGGTCTGTTCCAGCTCCCAGTAGGGCACGGGCTGGCGGACGTCCTTGTAGGAGAGCACGATCGAGGGCTTCTCCCCGGTCAGCGCGGCCACCTCGGCGAGCTCGGCGGAGGCCCCGGGACCACCGGCCGTGCCGACGCCGAAGCGCAGCGGGCACGTGCGGAGCTGGGGTTCGGCCGGCGCGACCGCGACGGACCGGACCGGCTTCTTCGCCGCGGCGAGCGCCGTCGGACCGCTCGGGGAGTGGACCGACAGGCCGGCGTGGGCCGCGGGGACGGCCGTCAGACCCAGGGCGACCGCGGCGGCGGCGGCCGTGAGGGAGAACAGGGCACGGGGAGGAACGGGAGCAGGCATGGGGGGCCTTCCGGGGGGAGCGGGCTCTCCGCCGACGGCGAGCGCGCTGGGGGTGGCGCCTCGCCGGAACGACGAGAATGAGCAGCCGCAAACTAGCATCCGGCGGCCACCGCCGCCCCGGGTCCGTGCCGGCGGCGTCATACGTGCTGGCCGGAGGCGGTGACCGGCCGTCATGAACGGCGGTCCGTCCGCTCGCCGCACCCCCGATCCGCTCGGCCGGATCCGCTCGGCCGGATCCGCCCGGCCCCCGGGATCTCACCGGGGGACGAGCCGGAACAGGAATCCGGTCCGGACCATGCCCCACAGCAGGCCGAGGACCAGGACGTAGGCGACGGTGTTGACCCACAGGTTCCCCTGCTGCAGGGCGGGGACGTTGGCCACGGCCAGGATCAGGAACACGTGCATGACGAACACGTACAGGGTGGCCTGCCCCAGGGGGACGAGGAACCATCCGAGCGCGCGCTCGAGCGGGCGCCAGTAGGCGCTGAGCACGGTGTAGCCGGCCACCACCACGAGGAGCACGTTCACCAGCCGGCCGATCCCCAGGTAGGTCCGCCCGAAGAAGGCGTCGTAGACCGTGCGGAACGTCGACTCCGGCAGCAGGGCCAGCCGGACGTCGTAGGCGTTGGTGAGGTACGGGCTGGTCCAGGAGAAGAGCGCGAGGGCGACGGCCAGCGCGAGGCACGCGCCCAGCACGGGGCGGTGCCGGGAGAACCAGTCGACGAGCTGCCGCCGGTGGTGGCCGGCCGTCATGCCGAGGACGAACAGCACCTGCCACACCAGCAGGGGGAACGAGTCCTCGAACTGGGACGGCAGCAACCGGATCCGGAAGACGGTGCCCGCCGCGTAGAGGGCCAGGCTGACGGTGAGGACCAGCCACGCGCGCCCGCGCGCCAGGGCGGCGAGGACCAGGGGGCTCACCAGCAGCAGGACCACGTACAGCCCCATGATGTTGAACTGCCACGGGCCGATCTGCAGCAGGAACAGGGACGGGATCAGGTGGGCGGGAACGGGGAACTGCAGGAGTCCCTCCATCCCGGAGTAGAGGTCGTACGTGGCGCCCGCGGCACCGACCCCGGCGGCCCCGGTGCCCTGGTCCGTGAAGGTGGTGACGGCGCCCGCGTCCAGGAAGGGGAGCAGGCTGAGCCCGTAGACGGCCAGCACCACGACCAGGGCGGTCACGTAGAGCTTCCAGGCCCGCGAGGTGGTGCGGTCGACCACGACCCCGAGTTCGTCCTTGGCCCGCGACCCGTGCACCATGCCCAGGACCGCCCCGGAGAGCAGGACGAACAGCTCGGCCCCCGAGACGACGCCGACGGTCTCCTGCGTCAGCAGCTGGAACACCGAGGTGATCCCCACGTGGTTGACCACCACGAACACGATGGCCGCCCCGCGCAGCATGTCGATGCGGAGGTCCCGCCGGGAGGGGTCCGCGTACGCCCACGCCCTCGCCGGCCCCCGGAGCGGGAGGACCCACAGCAGCGTCGCCAGGGCCGGCACGGCGAGCGCCCCTGCCCACGCGGCCGGGCCCTGGAGCACGGACCCCGTCGCCGCGGGACCGGCGCCCGGCAGATCCGACCGTTCGGTGACGGGCCCGGTGACCAGGGCGGAGTCCTGCATCCGGTCGCCGGCCGCCGAGGCCAGGGCGGGGTCGGCCGTGATCCTCCAGTCGACGGTCACCGCACCGTTCTCGCGCTGCTCGACCGTCTCGTTCCACACCACCGCGCGGACGCGGTCGTGGTCGCCCGAGGAGACCGTGGAGAGCACCTGGTCCCACCAGGCCGACTTGATGTCCTCCTCGGACGGGCCGCCCGCTCCCCGGCTGTAGAAGGCCCCCGTCTCGACCATGAGCGGTTTCTCGCGGCCGAGGGCATAGGCGGCGTAGAAGTCGTCCTCCTCCGACGGCTCCGCCCCTCCCGCGGATCCCAGCAGGGCGCCGAACGACTCCGGCGAGGGCTTGACGTTGCGGGCCGGTCCGCTGCCCGTCTCGTCGTGCGGGGCCACGAGACCGACCCAGTCGACGACGTCGTCGCCCGGATAGTAGGGACCGTAGGGGTCGTCGTCCTGGTCCCAGACGCCGTCGCCGCTCGTGTCCAGGGACGCCAGGTCAGCACCCGGCGGAGGGTCGCCGGACGGGGCGCGGAAGGGGTAGTCCGTGCCGGCCGTGGGCGACCAGACCATGACCGGCTCCCCGAGCTCGGCGTCCACGGCGGCCGCCACCGTCCGGAACGCCTCCGTGTACGCCCGGGGCTGCTGCCCCCACGGCACCCAGGAGGCGTTCATCTGCGGGGCGAAGCGGACGAAGACCCTGCCGGCGTATCCCTCGGCGGCGTCCGCCAGCTGCTCCGCCAGGACGGCGGCCCGTGCCTCGTCCACCCGGCCGAGCGAGATCTCGGGACGGATCGTGAGCAGGGCGTGGGCGCCCTGCCCGGAGACCTGGGAGAAGTAGTCCCGCAGGTGGCCCTGCTCCTGCTCGCTCATCGGCAGCGGAACCGGCCGGCCGTACACGGCCGCCGGTGCGCCGAGGCGCTCGGCGTGGCCGGCCGCCGTGTCCTCGCCCCAGTCCAGCAGCGCCCCCAGATACGGGCCGTCGGGCTCGGCGTGCTCCGCCGCCCGGGCCGGGCCGGCCGGTGCGACGAGGAGCACGAGCAGCAACAGGATCGACGCCGCCGCGGCGGAGGGGCGCGCGCGTCGTCGGGTGATGGGTACCAGGGTGCCCTCCAGGGTCGGTGCGGGTGCGGCGTCGTGCACCCAGGGGGGAGCCGTCGCCCGGGAGCGCCGGAACAGGTGCGGGGGGCCCGGCTCGGACGACGGACGCCGCGGGGAGCAGCTCGTCCCGCGCGCGTCCACCGATAGCATCACGGCGCGGCGCCGGACGCCCGGAAGCACGGCCCGTGTCCTCCGGGCCCCTCCCCTGTCGGCCCTGTCGGCGCCCCCGCGGGGGGACGATACTGGTCGTCATGGAACGGACGGTGCGGGCGGACGAGCACTACGAGCTGTGGGTGGAGGAGACGGGCCGTCCCGAGGGCTCGCCCCTGCTCCTGGTGATGGGCGCCAACGCGTCCGGCGCGACCTGGCCGGACGAGCTGGTGGCCCGCCTGGGCGCCCGGCACCGCGTGGTGCGCTACGACCACCGCGACACCGGCCGATCCACCCGCGCCTTCGCCGAGCACCCGTACGCGCTGCGCGACCTCGCCGAGGACGCGGTCGCGGTCCTGGACGCCCTCGGCCTCGACCGGGCGCACGTGGTGGGCATGTCGATGGGCGGCACGCTCGTGCAGCTCCTCCTGCTCGACCACCCCGGCCGGCTGCTCAGCGCCACGGTCCTCGCGACGTCCGCGCTCGGCACCGGTCCGGCCGGGCCCGGGGAGACCGGCCTGCCGGGGCCCGATCCGCGCCTGCTGGAGCTGTGGCAGCACCTGGCCGACCCGCGCGACCCGGATGAGGAGATCCTGTGGCGGGTCGAGCACTGGCGGATCCTCAACGGCGACGCGCTGCCGTTCGACCCGGAGGAGTTCCTGCGCCTGGAGGAGCGCGTCGTCGTCCACTCGGGAACCGCGGAGAACCCGGCGGCGCACGCGCTGGCCGACCAGTCCGGCCTGGACCGCGCCGGGGAACTCGCCGGCGTCACGGTGCCCGTGCTGGTCGTCGAGGCGCCCGAGGACCCGGTGAACCCGCCGCCCCACGCCCAGCATCTCGCGGCGTCGATCGGGTCCGCCCGCCTCGTGACGGTCCCCGGCCTGGGCCACGCCCTGCCGCACAGCGTGCTCGGCCCCCTGGCCGACGCCGTCCTCGAGCACACGGCGGCGGTCGACGGCGGCAGGACCGGCTGACGCCCCGCGCACGGGAGCGCCCCGTCCACCTCGGGACGGGGCGCTCGTTCCCTCGCACGGATCCCGGTCCTACTGCCGGTGGACTCCGCCTCCGGTTCCGGACCGTGCGCGTGCGTCGAAGCCGGTGCCGACCGGATCAGTGCTTGTGGTCGTACTCGTGGTCGTCGTCGTGGTCGTGGCCCTTCTTGTGCTCGTGCTTGCCGTCGTCCTTCATGTCCTCGTGGTGGTCCCGGCTCCGCTTGTCGTCGTCGTCGTAGAAGTGCCACTTCTCGTGCTTCTCGCAGTACCACCAGTGATCCTGGTGATCGTGGCCGTTGTACTTCTTGTCGTCGCCGTCCTTGTCGTGGCGGTGGTCGCGGTCCCGGTCGTACCGGTCGTGGTCGTGGCGGTCGCGGTCGTGCCGATCCTTGCCGTTGCGGTCCTTGCCGTCGCGGTCCTTGCCGTCGCGGTCCTTGTCGTACCGGTCGTGATCGTGGTCGTGGCGGCCCTTGTCGTCGCGGTCGCGGTCCCGGTCGCCATCGCGATGACGGTCTTTCTCCCAGTTCCTGTCCCGGTCGCGATCCCTGTCGCGATCCCTGTCGCGATCCTTGTCGCGGTCCCGGTCCCCGCGTTCCTGATCTCTTTTTTCGTAAGTGCTATGGCTATATTTATCGTCGGGCTTATCATTGCCTGACCCCGCGACCGCCGGGGTGGCAACCGTTCCTCCCACGAGGGCGGCGGCCATGGCCGCGCCGACGAGGGTCTTCCGCAGACTGCTCATTGCTGCTCCTGTGGAAAGGGCATGACATGGGGATCGTCATGCGATCGAGATGTTCCGAGACCTGGGCAAGAGGTCTCACCTATGAGATAGGTATGAACACCGTAGGAGTGTCCTGAGTCACGGTTCAAGACTCCGGCCAGGGCAATCGCCATCACGGTTTCGTCTCGTGGCATCCCCGGCGCGGCACGTCCTGCCCGGGCCCTCGCCGGCGCGGTCCCCGCGCGGCCTGATTTGCGACGGCCACCGCACTGCGCGCTCCGGAACCCAGTGTTGGCGCGGATCTTGCGAGCATCCTTCCCGAGCGCACACGCCTCGGGCGGATCGTGCCGGGTCGCGTCCTCGTCGGACGGCCGCACGGAGGACAGCAGGCTTACAGCTCAGATCGAGATGTCCGCGCAACATGTGACGTCATGAGTGGTCGCGACCGCAAAGTCGTGGACCGGTGGAGCCCCCTACCGGATTCGAACCGGTGACCCCCTGTTTACAAGACAGGTGCTCTGGCCAGCTGAGCTAAGGAGGCGGAGCGGCTCTCGGGCCTCCGCACGGGTGCGGCCCGGGCAACCGGTTCCTCAGGATATCGGACGCGCCGGGGGACGCCGAAATCCCCCGCACCGGCACGGCTCGTACAGCACGACGGCGTCGCACCCCGGGCGGGGACGCGGCGC
Organism: Kocuria sp. CH-021; assembly: GCF_049716185.1. NCBI lineage: Bacteria > Bacillati > Actinomycetota > Actinomycetes > Micrococcales > Micrococcaceae > Kocuria > Kocuria sp. CH-021. The sequence goes on from NZ_JBNAFK010000002.1 coordinate 253,966, forward strand.
CGTCGTGCTGCTGCGGGGGCGGACCCTACTCCTTGGCCTCCACGGCGGCGTCGAGGGCGTCCTGGAACGGCTCGTTGCCGAGCCGCTCGCCGTCGATGAAGACGGTCGGGGTGCCGGACACGCCGTTGGCGAGGGACTCCTGCGAGACCACGTTGACCATCGGCCGCCAGGTGTTCTCCTCGAGCGCGCTCGCGATGTCGGCGCCGTGCGCGGAGGCGATCTCCACGAGCTGCTCGTCGTCCAGCCCACCGGTGCCCTGGTGGGAGAACACCTCCTCGACGAAGGCCAGGTACTGCTCGGTGGAGACCTGGTTGCCCACCTCGTAGGCGGCCGCCGCGGCCCGGGACGAGTACTGCGTCGGCGTCGAGCGATCGAGGAAGTTCAGGTTGCGGTACTCGAGGGTGATGTCGCCGGAGGTCACGGCCTCCTCGATCGCCTCCCCGTTCTCGGTCTCGAAGTCGGCGCAGTGCACGCACTCGAAGTCCTGGAAGATCACGACCTGCACGGGCTCGTCGTCACCGGAGGCCTCGACGCCCGGCGGGACGGCGGACTCGTCCGGGGTCTCCGGGGGCTCGGGGACCTCACCGAGGTCGCGCTCCTGGACCTCCGACTCGCCGGTGCGGATCCCGTCCGCCGTCAGCACCGTGCCGCCCCACTGGTTGGCGCTGGCCGGGACGGGCCCGGCCTCGGGGATCTGCTGAGCCCGGTTCTGCGCCACCACGATGCCGATCACGGCGACGATGACGAGGACCAGGGCGAGGATGCCCAGCTGCAGGATCCGGCGGGAGCGCTTGTCCTGCCGTGCGTGCTGGTCCGCGACCTGCCGCGCCCGCTCCCGGGCGGCGTCGCGGTTCCGGGGGTCGGGGGTCGTGCTGCTGCTGGATGCCATGGGTCCTCTTCGAAAGATCCTCGGGGGCGGATGGGGGCGTGTCGTCGCCCAGATTATCGGACCCTCTCCCGGCCCGCCGACTCAGCGGATCCCCAGGCGGAACCATGAGCACACTGACGAATAGACTGAGGCCAGGACGACGACGACCTACCGGAAGGACACCCCGTGAGTGCAGAGCAGACTCCCACCGCCTCCTCGGACGATCTGGAGCAGGTGCCGGAACCTCGGACCGACGTGCCGCAGGAGGCGGGCTACGACTTCGTCGTGGTCTCCAACCGGTTGCCGGTGGAGCGCGTCGTGGAGCACGGCGAGTCCTCCTGGCGCCGCTCCCCCGGCGGGCTCGTGGCCGCGCTGTCCCCCGTCATGGCCCGCAACGCCGGCGCCTGGGTGGGCTGGCACGGAGCCGCCGACGAGACGCTGGAGCGCTTCGACCACGACGTCTTCCACCTCGCGCCGGTGCCGCTGTCCGCCGACGAGGTGGAGTCCTACTACGAGGGGTTCTCCAACGCGACCCTCTGGCCCCTCTACCACGACGTCATCGCCCCGCCCGAGTTCCACCGCACGTGGTGGAACACCTACCGCCGGGTCAACCGCCGCTTCGCGGAACGGACCGCGGAGATCGCCGCCGAGCACGCCACCGTGTGGGTGCAGGACTACCAGCTGCAGCTGGTGCCCAAGATGCTGCGGGAGCTGCGACCGGACCTCACGATCGGGTTCTTCAACCACATCCCGTTCCCGCCCCTGGAGATCTTCGCGCAGCTGCCCTGGCGGCGCGCCGTCCTCGACGGCCTCTCCGGCGCGGACCTCATCGGCTTCCAGCGCCCGGGCGACGCCCAGAACTTCCAGCGCTGCGTGCGGCGGTTCCTGGACGTGCCGTTCAAGAACGGGGCGGCGCGCTTCGGCACGGACGACGCCGGGTGGACCGTGCACGCCCGGTCCTACCCCATCTCCATCGACGCGGAGGCGATCCAGGAGCTGGCCTCGCGGCCGGAGGTCAAGGAGCGGGCCCGGGAGATCCGCCACGAGCTCGGCGACCCCGAGACCGTGTTCCTGGGCGTCGACCGGCTGGACTACACCAAGGGCATCCTGCACCGCATCAAGGCCTACGGGGAGCTGCTGGAGGACGGCAAGCTGACCGTGGGGCCGTCGGTGCTGGTCCAGGTGGCCAATCCGTCCCGGGAGCGCGTGGAGTCCTACGTCCAGCTGCGGGAGGACGTGGAGGGTCTCGTGGGCCACCTCAACGGCCAGCACGACACCATCTCGCACACCGCGATCCGCTACCTGCACCACGGCTACCCCTTCGAGGAGATGGTGGCGCTCTACCTGGCGACCGACGTCATGCTGGTCACCTCCCTCCGGGACGGCATGAACCTGGTGGCCAAGGAGTACGTCGCGGCCAAGACGGACGGGTCCGGGACGCTGGTCCTCTCCGAGTTCACGGGCGCCGCAGAACAGCTCAAACAGGCCTTGCTCATCAACCCCCACGACATCGACGGGCTCAAGGACGCGATGCTGCGGGCCAAGGAGATGTCCGCCGCCGAGGCGAAGAAGCGGATGCGCTCGATGCGCCGGCAGGTCCTGGGCAACGACGTCAACGACTGGTCGGAGGCCTTCCTGCGGGACCTCGCCCGCACCCGCCCGGGCACGACCGGTGAGGAGGAGCAGTGATGAACGCGCACGACGACACCCGCACGGCCCTCGAGGAGTCCCTCCACCGCGCGGCGGAGGCCGAGACCCTGCTGGTCGCCCTGGACTTCGACGGCACCCTGGCCCCGTTCACGGACGACCCGGACGACAGCCGGGCGCTGCCGGAGGCCCAGTCCGCGTTCGAGGAGCTGCTGGGGCTGGACCGCACGTACGTGGCCGTCATCTCCGGGCGGCCCATGCGGTTCCTGCGCTCCGTGGTGGATCCGGCGGGCCGGATGCTCCTGTCCGGCTCGCACGGGGCGGAGCTGCTCCTCGACGCGCTGGGGGCGGCAGCCGCGGACACCGCGCTGCAGCTCTCCCCCGCGCAGGAGGAGCTGCTGGCGCAGGCCACCGCGCTCGTGGAGGCGCAGGTGGCCCGGTACCCCGGGTCCAAGCTGGAGCTCAAGCCCACGGGAGCCGCCTTCCACACCCGCACGATGGCGGACCAGACCCTGTGCGCCCGGGCGGAGCAGGAGATGATCGAGCAGTTCGAGCAGCTCGAGGGGCTGAAGATCACCCCGGGCCAGCACGTGGTCGAGTCCTCGGTGCACTCCGCGACGAAGGGCGAGGGCATCACGGCCTTCATGCAGGCCACCGGCGCGGACGTCACCCTGTTCGCCGGCGACGACGTGACGGACGAGAACGCCATGCGCGAGCTCGGCCCGGACGACCTCGGGATCAAGGTGGGCACGGGCGAGACCGTGGCCCCGCACCGTGTCGCCTCGCCGGAGGAGCTGGCCTCGGCCCTGGCCCGTCTGGCCGGGCTGCGCCGGGACGCGCAGCAGTGATCCCGGACGACATGACCGCCGATGACGGCGAGCCGGGGACATCTGCACGGCAGGAGTGACTAGGATCACTGTGGTCCCCATCACCTGTGGGGGCAGCTCTTCTCCTTCGGATCGTCCGGCACGTGCCTGCCGGGAAAGAGGCTGTGAACCATGTCTTCTGTGCGCTACGCCAACGTCACCTGTCAGTACCCCGGGGCCGAGCGGCCCTCGGTGACCGACCTGAACCTGGACATCGCCGACGGGGAGTTCCTCGTCCTGGTCGGCCCCTCCGGGTGCGGCAAGTCCACCACCCTGCGGATGCTCGCCGGCCTCGAGGAGGTCACCGGCGGCAACATCTACATCGGCGACCGCGACGTCACCGACGTCCCCTCCCGGGACCGCGACATCGCCATGGTCTTCCAGAACTACGCTCTGTACCCGCACATGACCGTGGCCGAGAACATGGGCTTCGCCCTGAAGATCGCCAAGATCTCCCCCGAGGAGCGCCGCCGGCGGGTCGAGGAGGCCGCGAAGATCCTGGATCTGACCGACTACCTCGACCGCAAGCCCAAGGCACTCTCCGGCGGGCAGCGCCAGCGGGTGGCGATGGGCCGGGCCATCGTCCGGTCCCCGCAGGTGTTCCTGATGGACGAGCCGCTGTCGAACCTCGACGCGAAGCTGCGCGTGCAGACCCGCACCCAGATCGCCTCGCTGACCCGCCGGCTGGGGGTGACCACGGTCTACGTGACCCACGACCAGGTCGAGGCGATGACGATGGGCGACCGGGTCGCGGTGCTCAAGGACGGGCTGCTGATGCAGGTCGACACCCCGCGGGCGCTCTACGACCGGCCGGCCACGGAGTTCGTGGCCGGGTTCATCGGCTCCCCGGCGATGAACCTCTTCCGCGTGCCGGTCCAGGGCGGGACGGCGACCTTCGGCACGATGCGCCTGGAACTGACCCGGGAGCAGCAGTCGGCGCTGACCGGGGACCGGGTCACCGTCGGGATCCGGCCCGAGGACCTGCACCCCGCGGCTGAGGGAACCGGGCTGCCGATCGAGGCCGACGTGGTCGAGGAGCTCGGCGCGGACGCCTTCGTCTACGGCCACCTCGCCCCGGTCACCGCCGCCAACACGATCGTGCCCGTGGACCCGACCGGGGGAGTCGACGAGGACGCCGAGGGGGCGCACGAGATCATCGTGCGCGCCGAGGGCCGCACCCCACCGCGGGCCGGGACCACCATCTGGGTCGCCCCGGACCTGGAGCACGTGCACCTGTTCGACACCACCACCGGCAACCGCCTCCCCGACTGACGTCCGCGCGGGCGGACCGGCAGCAGCCGCACCGCACCGGCGCCGCGGCGCCCTCCCCTCTCCGGGGAGGGCGCCGCGGCGTGTCCGGGGCCGGATCAGTCCCGGGCGGGGTGGTCGGCGAGCACCTCCTCGACGAGCTGGGGGTCGGCGTTCCGGACGTCCCAGTCCCCGGTGCGCTCGTGGTAGGCCCGCGCGGCGGCAGTCACGTTGTAGCGGCTGGCGTCGCGCGGCGGATCGGAGTGCTCGAGCACGTGGATGAGATGCGTCTCGGCCTGGGCGAGCGCCTGGGAATCCTGCATGGCGAGTTCCTTTCGGTGCCGACCGGACCCGTTCCGGTCAGGATTGATCAGCCAACTGACGGATTCTAGCCGACGGATCCCGTCGACGCACCGGGCGTCCAGCACCGGACGTCCAGCGGAACGGCCCGGCTCAGCGCAGGTCCAGCTCCTCGAGCTCTTCGTAGAGCTCGGCCGTGCGGCTCACCCGTCGTCGTCCCTCCGGTCCCGCCGCGGCCAGCACGCCGTCGGCGAGCACCGACACGAGGCTCATGGCCGCCGCGTAGGAGTCGAACGGCCCCAGGCCGTCGAGCGGGCACTCGATCCACAGGTCCACGGCTGACGCATGGCGCCGGGCCGTGCTGTCTGCGACGAGGACGGTCCGCGCCCCGGTGGCCGCGCAGACCTCCACCAGGCGCTCGAACCCGCGGGGGCGCCGCCGGAAGCCCAGCAGGACGACGACGTCGCCCTCGCCCACGTCCACGAGCTCCTCGCCGAGGGTCTGACCGGGCAGGGGGGCGAGCCGCACGCGGTCCCGGACCTGCTGCAGCTGCTGCTTCAGGTGCAGCGCCACCGGGTAGCTGTTGCGCAGCCCCACGAGCAGGACGGTCCTCGCGTCCGCCAGCGCGCGCACGGCCTGGGCCGGGCGATCCTCCCCCGACTGCTCCAGGACCTTGCGCAGGTTCTTGAGCTCCTGCTCCAGGTGCCGGCTCAGCTCCGGATCGGCGTCGGGGCCGAGGGGCACGCCCTGCTGGCGCAGGGTGCGTGCGGTCTCCCGGAGCTCGGTGAAGGACTCGAAGCCCAGGTGGCGGTAGAGCCGGGAGAGGGTGGCCCGGGAGACGCCGCTCATCTGCGCCAGCTCCGCCGAGCTGTACAGGGCGAGGTCGTCCAGGTGGTCCAGGATCAGGTCGGCCGCCCGCTGCTCCTGCGGCGAGAGCCCGGCGTAGTGCGCGTGGATGCGCTGTTCGATCGACACCCTCACCACCCTAGCCACCGCGGGGGCCGGGCGCGGGAGCGCCCGCGGCGGCACCGGGGCCGTCCCGGTTGCTAGCATGGCCCGTTATGAAGGGTTCTCCCGGCCCCCGCTTCCCCCTCGCGCCCCAGCACCGCCCCGCCCGCGGCGGACGGTCCGGGAGCGTGTCGATCCAGACGGCCTTCCCGGACCCGGTGCTCCTCGAGCTGCCGTGGGACACGCCGCTCGAGCAGTGGCCGGAGCACGTCCTCGCCGCCCTGCCCCGGGGGATCTCCCGGCACGTCGTGCGCTTCGCCCGCGCCGGCGAGAAGGTCGTCGCCGTCAAGGAGACCGTTCCGCACTACGCCCGGCACGAGTACGCGACCCTGCGCCGGCTGCAGCGGATGGGGATCCCGTCCGTGGTGCCGGACTCCGTGGTCACGGACCGGTACACCCCCGAGGGGGAGCTCCTGCCGGCGGCCCTGGTGACGGACCACCTGAGCTTCTCCCTGCCCTACCGGGCCATCTTCTCCGCCGGTCCCAGCGCCGCCACGGTCGAGCGGCTCGTGGACGCGCTCGCCTCGCTGATCGTGCAGCTGCACCTCTCCGGCTTCTACTGGGGCGACGTCTCGCTCTCCAACACGCTGTTCCGCCGGGACGCCGGGGCGTTCGCCGCCTATCTGGTGGACGCGGAGACGGGCGAGATCCATCCGAAGCTCACGGACGGCCAGCGGGGGTACGACATCGAGCTGGCCCGCACCAACGTGGCCGGGGAGATCATGGACCTGCTGGCCGGGGCTGTCGAGGAGGGGCACGACATCGCGGACGTGGTGGATCCCTTCGAGGTCTCCGACCGGCTCGTCGCCACCTACGAGTTCCTGTGGCGCGAGCTGACGGTCGAGGAGTCCTTCAGCATGGACGAGCGCTGGCGCGTGGTGGAGCGGGTGCGCCGGCTCAACGAGCTCGGCTTCGACGTCGAGGAAGCCTCCATGGACACGGTCGACGGGCGGATCCGGCTGCGACCGCAGGTCGTGGAGCCCGGCCACCACACCCGTCGCCTGCAGCGGCTCACCGGTCTGGGCGCCCACGAGAACCAGGCGCGCAGGCTCCTGACCGACATCGCCCAGCTCGGTCAGGACCTCTACCCGGGCCTGCCCGAGGAGCTCGTGGCCCAGCTGTGGATGCGGGAGGTCTTCTCCCCGATCATGGAGGCGGTCACCCCGCCGATGCGCCGCAAGCTCGAGCCGGCCGAGATCGTGCACGAGGTGCTCGAGCACCGGTGGTTCCTCTCCGAGCGGGCCGGCAAGGACGTGGCGACGCACACGGCGGTCGAGGACTACGTGGCCTCGCAGCTGGCCCGGCGCCCGGACGAGCGCGAGGTCTTCTGAGCCGGGCGGCGGCGCGGACCGGTCAGGGCCGGTGCGCCCGGAGTACGCCGGTCAGCGTCCGGTGCACCCGCAGGGGCCAGTCGTCGCCCAGGCTCCCGTAGCGGGCCACGTGGGAGTAGGCGGAGCCCAGCACGAAGTCGAGGACGACGTCGACGTCCAGGTCCGGGCTCAGCCGCCCCGCCGCCGTCTCCGCGGCGAGGAGCTCCTTGAGCCGCTGCACGCGCGGCCGGACCAGGTGCGCCCGCAGGATCCGGGACGTCTCCGAGTCCGGGTCGCTCAGCAGCGAGACGGCCACGCCGATGCCCATGTCGTGGAGCAGGAAGTCCAGCGCCTCGGCGAGGCCCTCCTCCCAGCTCGCCGGGGAACTCGGCCGCTGCGGCGAGTACGTGGCCACGGCGTCCTCGAGGGCCCCCTCGAGCATCTCCAGGCTGTTCGCGTACCGGCGGTAGATCGACGTCTTGGCCACGCCGGAGGCCGCCGAGACCGCCTCGATGCTCACCCGGTGCGGCCCGCCCTCCCGGAGGAGGGCGAGTGCCGCCGCGGTGATCTTCTTGTCGGTGGAGACGGTCCGCGGATCGGTCCGGTCGTCGTCGCCCATCGGTGCCCCTCCTGCTCGCCGTCCGCCGCCCCTGCGGTCAGGCGGTCTTCCAGTCCTCGATGGGCCAGTGGTTCTTCCGGGCCAGCCGGTACAGGGGCAGGTCCGGGTTGACCGTGTAGGGGTGGCCCATGAGCAGCAGCCAGCTGGCGTCCGCGTGGGAGTCCCCGTAGCCGTAGGAGCGGGACAGGTCGTAGCCGCCCTGCTCGGCGTACGTCTTGAGCCACTGGGCGCGCGCCTCGTCGACCAGGGGCGGCGTGGCGAGGTAGCCGGTCATCACGCCGTCGCGCTCGTCCATCCGGCCCGCCACGACCTCGTCGAAGAGGTGCGCGATCGGCTCCACCAGGAGGTCGATGGACCCGGTGACCAGCACCGTCCGGTGCCCCGCGGCGCGGTGCTCCTCGATCCGGGCCAGGGCCCCGGGGCGCAGGAGGCGCCGCATGTCCTGGCCGAGCGGGCCGGCCACCTGCTCCCGCACGGTCCCGGCGGGCACGCCCTGGTAGCGGCGCATGAACGCCCGGATGAACTCCCCGCGGTCCCGCTTCTCGGCCTTGAGGTAGGTCGGAGCGCTCGAGACGAGGTCGGCGACCTCCGCGGGCCACTTCGCGAGGTGGAGGGTCCGGCGGCGCAGCTGCAGGTACTGCCGGATGACCGTGGAGTCCAGGACGGTGCCCTCGAGGTCGAAGACCGCGAGCACGTCCGTGCCTTCGCTGAGCGCCCGCCGGACCGCGTTGCGCCGCTTGGACGCCGCCTGGAGCCGGCCGTAGGCCTTGGTCATCGTGGTCAGGGCCGGCAGGTGCACGTTCTGCCAGTAGTCGGCCCAGTCGATCGACCGGACGTCGAAGGTCCGGTCCTCGGGCGTGCCGGCGGGCAGCGAGTCGTTGAGCTGCCGGGTGCTGGCGTCGTCGAAGATCATCTCGGTGCGCGTGTAGGACTGGTACAGGTCCACGTAGGTGCGCAGGGAGCCGAGGCCGGACTGCATGCGGTGCAGCGAGCTCGCCCACTCGCGGGTGCGGGACGTCGCGGGCAGCGCCGAGGTGAGCCGGCCGCCCACCGCGGAGAGCCGCTCCTTGACCGCGAGCGAGCGCTCCACGGCGTTGTTGGCGGGGAACTTCCACTCGGGCACGCGGATGGGCTTGCCCTCGGCGTCCTCGAGCGGGTGGGCGAGGAAGAAGGACCGGACGTTCTCGTACATCTGGTGGAACGGGAGCGGGTTCGAGGCGCCCGAGCAGACCTGGTAGTACGCGGGGGCGGGCTCCGGCTGCCCGTCCGAGGTGACCTCGCCCGACGGGCCGCGGTGCCCGTCCGTGGCCAGCGCCACGATCGCGTTGACCACGAAGTCGACGGGGATGACGTCGAGCACGGAGTCCGGCAGCCCCGGGAACTCCGGCAGGGCGCCCTTGGCGTAGGCCATGATCAGGGGGTCGGCCACCTTGTAGCCGTCGATCCAGCCGGGGTACGGGTGGCGCAGCGCGGACTCGATGATCGAGGGCCGGACCACGGAGAGGCGGTGCCCGCCGCCCGCCCACTTCTGCTCGGCGACGCGCTCGCCCAGGGCCTTCGTGAAGGTGTAGATGTCGGTCCAGCCGAGGGACTGCGCCCGGGTGCGCCCGTACTCGACGAGGCGGGTGCGCACCCACTCCTCGCGCGCGGCCTCCGCGGCGCGGGCCACCGACTTGGGGCCCTCCTTGCCGTGGTGCGCCGTGGCATCGTCGATGATCGCCTGCAGCCGCTCCGGGGTGCGGGAGGCCATCTCGGCCTCGTCGCGCGCCCGCTGGGCGGCCGCGTACTCGGCGGCCCAGTCGACGTCGTGGTCCACGGGCGCCTCGGGGCGCAGGCCCTTCGCGATCCCGCCGACGTAGCAGGTGGAGACGTGGATGACGTGCGGGTCCTGCCCGGAGGCCAGGAGCGCGTCGTAGAGGCCCGTGGCGCCGCCGACGTTCGTGCTGAAGGCCTCGTGGATGGGCGGGTCGAAGGACACCGTGGAGGCGGAGTGGATCACCACGTCGAACGGTTCCGTGATCTCCGCGAGGGCGGAGAGGTCCCCCTCGAGCACCGCGGTGCGCTCCGCGAAGACCCGCTGGGCCTCGTCATCGCCCACGGCCTCGCGCCAGGTGCGGAAGGCCGGCTTGCGCAGCAGCTGCCGCAGCCGCTGCGCGCCGCTGATGCTGCCCCTGGGCCGGACGACGGCCGTGACGTGGACCCCCTCGTGGTCGGACAGCAGCCGTTCGAGCACCGCCTGCCCGAGGAAGCCGGTGGCTCCCGTCAGCAGGACGCGCGTGGTGGGGGTCTCGGTCAACGGTGTTCCTCCGGTGGTGTGCTGGTCCGCGGCCGGTGCGGAGCGGGCGGGGGGCTGCGGGCGGATCCCGCCCGGCGGGCGACGACGGCGCCCCTCGAGCGGACCGCACCCGACTGCGCTACGGCTACCGTAGTGTAGCCTAGATCTCATGCTTACCGCTCTCGTGACCGGGGGGACGTCCGGCATCGGCGCCGCGTTCGCCGAGGCCCTGGCCCGCCGGGGAAATGCACTCGTCCTGGTGGCCCGCGACGCGGAACGCCTGGAGCAGACGGCGGCCGGGCTCCGCTCGGCGCACGGCGTGCCGGTGGAGGTCCTGGCCGCCGACCTCTCCGACCGCGCCGACGTGGACCGGGTCGCCGCCCGGGTCGAGGACCCCGAGCGCCCCGTGGACGTGCTCGTGAACAACGCCGGGTTCTCCGTGAAGACCCGCTTCACCGACCCGGACACCGGCGCCCACGACCGCGCGTTCGAGGTCATGTGCCGGGCGGTGCTGGTCCTGTCCTCGGCGGCCGCCCGGGCGATGACCGCGCGCGGCTCCGGCTGGATCATCAACGTCTCCTCCACCGCGGGGCTCGTCACGATGGGCTCGTACTCGGCGATCAAGGCCTACACGACCGCGTTCACCGAGGCCCTGGCCGTCGAGCTCGGCGGGACGGGCGTCCACGTCACCGCCCTGCTGCCCGGATGGGTGCGCACGGAGTTCCACGAGCGCGCCGGCATCAGCGGGTCCTCGATCCCCTCCTTCATGTGGCTCAGCCCCGAGCGCGTGGTCGAGGAGGCGCTCGACGACGTGGCGCGCGGCAAGGTGCTCTCGATGCCCACCAAGCGCTACCGGCTGCTCGGCTTCGTCCTGCGGCACCTGCCCCGCTCCGCGGTGCGCCGGATCTCGGGGCTCGTCGCCTCGGCCCGCCAGAAGGAACGGGCGGCCGGGTCGTGACGCGCCGCGGCCCCCAGGAGCCCGTGCCGGTCCAGCGCTCCATCGACGGGAACGGCGCAGGGCCCTCCTCCGCGGCCGAGGCCGCACCGGAGGCACCGCCCGCGTCCTCCGCGCACCTGAGCCCGGAGCGCTTCCGCGACCCGAGGCGCCGCCTCGCCCGGCGGATCGCCCAGCGGATCTTCCTGCAGGGCCTGGCGTACCGCACCGTCCGCCGGACCGTGGTGACCCACCCGGCGGCCGACGCCCTGGACGGGGCCTGCATCGTGGTCGCCAACCACTCGAGCCACCTCGACGCGCCCCTCGTCCTGGGCTCGGTGCCCCGGCGCATCCGCCGGGACCTCGCGACCGGGGTGGCCGCGGACTACTTCTTCACGGCGTCGCACAAGCGGATGTTCACCGAGCTGATCTTCAACGCCTTCCCGGTGGACCGGACGGGGACCGGGGCGAACCGCGGGCTGTCCAAGCAGCTGCTGAAGGCGGGGGTGCCGCTGCTCATCTTCCCGGAGGGCACACGGTCACGCACGGGCAAGATGGGGTCCTTCAAGATCGGCGCGGCGGGCCTGGCCAAGGCCGTGGGCGTCCCGGTGGTCCCCGTGGCCCTGATCGGGGCGTACGAGGCGATGCCGCGCGGGGCGCGCTGGCCGCGCCGCGGCCGGCCCCGCGTGGTGGTGGCCGTCGGCGAGCCGCTGGCCGCGCGCGAGAAGGAGCCCACCTCCTCGTTCAACGACCGGATCGAGGCCTCGGTGCGGTCGCTCTACGCCGAGCACCGTCCGCGCATCGACGCCTGAACCACCACCCCCGAGAACCAGGAGAGTACTGCGCAGATGGCACCCGTGAAGCACATGAAGTGGTGGGGGTGGGGCGAGGAAGGCGTGCACTTCGAGTACGCCAACAAGCCCGCCTTCGCACCGTTCGTCAAGAAGGCGCTGGACGTGGACCTGCGGCCCCGCCAGCGCGACACCATCGACTTCTCCACGGTGCGCGTCCCCGCCTCCCGTGCGGACGACGCCCTCCTGGACGCGCTGGCCGCCGTCACCGGACCCGAGCACCTGACGCTCGACGACGAGCTGCGGGTCGTGCACTGGGCCGGCAAGTCCGTCACCGAGCTCCTGCTCACCCGGGCGGGCGACTTCGCGCGCGTGCCCGACGTCGTCGTCTACCCGGCCGGTGAGGACGAGGTGGCCCAGGTGCTGCGCCTGGCGGTCGAGCGCGACCTCGTGGTCATCCCCTTCGGCGGCGGCACGAGCATCTCCCGCAGCCTGCAGCCGGACGCCGATGAAGAACGAACGATCGTTTCCCTGGATCTGGGCCGGATGAACCAGGTGCTGTCCCTCGACGAGACCTCCGGCCTCGCCACCATCCAGGCCGGGGTGCTGGGCCCGGACATGGAGGAGCAGCTCAACGCCCGCGGGTGGACGCTGGGCCACTTCCCCGACTCCTTCACCCACTCGACCCTCGGCGGCTGGGCCGCCACACGCTCCTCGGGGATGCAGTCCGACAAGTACGGCGACATCGCCGACATCGTGCGCGGGCTGCGGGTGGTGCGCCCCGGCGGCACCGTGGTGCTGCGGCCCCTCCCCTCGACCTCCACCGGTCCGAGCCTGCGGGAGATGATCATCGGCTCCGAGGGCCGGCTGGGCGTGATCACCCAGCTCGACGTGCACGTGCACCGGATCGCCGAGCACCGCGAGGTCATCGCGTACATGTTCCCCACGTGGCAGCAGGCACTCACCGCGATGCGCGAGATCGCGCGGTCCGGCGTCAGCACCACCTTCGCCCGGGTCTCCGACGCCCACGAGACCGCGTTCTCGCTCTCCACCCAGAAGGCCCCGGCCACCCTCAAGAAGAAGGTCACGGCCAAGGGCCAGGACCTGCTGTGGGAGCTCATGCGCCGCCGCGGCTGGGACACCGATGCCATGTGCATCGCCTACGTGTGCTTCGAGGGCAGCAAGGCGGAGGTCGAGGGCAGGAAGAAGGCCGTGTCCGGTCTCGTGAAGAAGCAGGGCGCCCTGGTCCTGGGCGCCGGCCCCGGCGCGCTCTACGACCAGAAGAAGTTCGACACCCCGTACCTGCGCGACTTCCTGCTCGAGCAGAACACCATCGGCGACGTCTCCGAGACGGCCGCCCCGTGGTCCAGGCTCACCAGCGTGCACCAGGCCGTCTACGTGGCCGCACACCGGGCGTTCGCGTCGCAGGGCAAGACGGGGTGGATCATGTCCCACATGTCCCACTCGTACCACTCCGGCGCCTGCCTGTACTTCACCTTCGGCTACGAGATCGGCGAGGACCCGCACGGCGAGTACGCCGTGATCAAGGGTGCGATCCAGCAGGCCTTCATCGACGCCGGGGGGACGCTGTCCCACCACCACGGGGTGGGACTGGAGCACAGCCCGTGGATGGAGCAGGACGTCTCCCCCGAGGGCGTGCGCCTCATGCGCAGCCTGTTCGCCGCCGCGGATCCCGGGCACAACTTCAATCCGGGCAAGATCGTCGGCTGATCCCCGCCGTCCGCGAGACGCAGGCCCCCACCGCCACGGTGGGGGCCTGCGCCGTGCGGAGGCCGTGACAGGGGCCGGCGGACCGGCGTGGTCAGCAGGTGCGATGACGGTGGTGGGTTCGTTAAATGCGGGGAGCCCCCGCACCGTGTGGTGCGGGGGCTCGACCCTTGTGTGGTGTGGTCCGGCGGTGTCCTACTCTCCCACACCCTTCCGGGTGCAGTACCATCGGCGCTGTGGGTCTTAGCTTCCGGGTTCGGGATGGGACCGGGCGTTTCCCCCACGCTATGACCGCCGTAACTCTGGTACCCGCCCCCCCTGGCCGCCGACTACGTGCCGGGCTGGCGGGGGTGGGTAAGTCACTGTGGTGCTCCGCCCGTGGTGGGCGGTATTCAATTGTGGTTCCCGTGCACCGAACAACCGTGGGGTTGTTGGTTGGGAGCCGTATAGTGGACGCGGTGTTCTGTGGTGTCCCCACCATGGGTCCCCGACGCGTGTCGGGGGGTGGGGGTGTGTGGTGTAAGTTGTCGGCGTATTAGTACCGGTCGGCTGCACACGTCGTTGGTTCGTGCTTCCACCTCCGGCCTATCAACCCAGTGGTCTAGCTGGGGGCCTCTCACACCTTGCGGTGTATGGAAATCTCATCTCGAAGCGAGCTTCCCGCTTAGATGCTTTCAGCGGTTATCTCTTCCGAACGTAGCGAAGCAGCGGTGCACCTGGCGGTACAACTGCCATACCAGAGGTTCGTCCGTCCCGGTCCTCTCGTACTAAGGACAGGTCTTCTCAAATTTCCTGCGCGCGCAGCGGATAGGGACCGAACTGTCTCACGACGTTCTGAACCCAGCTCGCGTACCGCTTTAATGGGCGAACAGCCCAACCCTTGGGACCAACTCCAGCCCCAGGATGCGACGAGCCGACATCGAGGTGCCAAACCATGCCGTCGATATGGACTCTTGGGCAAGATCAGCCTGTTATCCCCGAGGTACCTTTTATCCGTTGAGCGACGGCCATTCCACAATGTACCGCCGGATCACTAGTCCCGACTTTCGTCCCTGCTCGAGCTGTCGCTCTCACAGTCAAGCTCCCTTGTGCACTTACACTCGACACCTGATTGCCAACCAGGCTGAGGGAACCTTTGGGCGCCTCCGTTACTCTTTAGGAGGCAACCGCCCCAGTTAAACTACCCATCAGGCACTGTCCCTGACCCGGATCACGGGCCGAAGTTAGATGTCCAGAGTGACCAGAGTGGTATTTCAACGTTGACTCCACGTGCACTGGCGTGCCCGCTTCACCGTCTCCCACCTATCCTACACAAGCCACACCGAACACCAATACCAAACTATAGTAAAGGTCTCGGGGTCTTTCCGTCCTGCTGCGCGTAACGAGCATCTTTACTCGTACTGCAATTTCGCCGAGTTCATGGTTGAGACAGCGGGGAAGTCGTTACTCCATTCGTGCAGGTCGGAACTTACCCGACAAGGAATTTCGCTACCTTAGGATGGTTATAGTTACCACCGCCGTTTACTGGGGCTTAAATTCTCCGCTTCGCCGTGAGGCTAACAGGTCCTCTTAACCTTCCAGCACCGGGCAGGAGTCAGTCCGTATACATCGTCTTGCGACTTCGCACGGACCTGTGTTTTTGATAAACAGTCGCTTCCCCCTGGTCTCTGCGGCCCTTACCCGCTCGCACCAGCAAGTGGTGTCCACGGTCGGGGCCCCCCTTCTCCCGAAGTTACGGGGGCATTTTGCCGAGTTCCTTAACCATGATTCTCTCGATCGCCTTAGTATTCTCTACCTGATCACCTGTGTCGGTTTGGGGTACGGGCGGCTGGAACCTCGCGTCGATGCTTTTCTCGGCAGCATAGGATCACCGAATCCCCCCACGGATGGGGGTCCCGTCACGTCTCAAGCACATGACCCGCGGATTTGCCAACGGGTCGCCCTACACGCTTAGACCGGGTCTACCATCGCCCGGCTCGGCTACCTTCCTGCGTCACACCTGTTAATACGCTTACCTCCCCGGTTCAGGTCCCACGCTCCCCGGAGCCGGCGGCGACCAATGGTCACCGCGTGGCCCGGTTCGGGTGGTTAGTGTCCCCGGTTCGGTAGGGGCGGTTCTTCGCCGGTACGGGAATATCAACCCGTTGTCCATCGACTACGCCTGTCGGCCTCGCCTTAGGTCCCGACTGACCCAGGGCAGATTAGCTTGACCCTGGAACCCTTGATCATCCGGCGGACGGGTTTCTCACCCGTCATTCGCTACTCATGCCTGCATTCTCACTCGTGTGGGCTCCACCACTGGGTCACCCCGCAGCTTCACTGCCCACACGACGCTCCCCTACCCATCGCACCACCTGAGCCAGGACCAGGTCCTGGCTGGGTATCATTGGTGCAATGCCACAACTTCGGCGGTGTACTTGAGCCCCGCTACATTGTCGGCGCGGAATCACTTGACCAGTGAGCTATTACGCACTCTTTCAAGGATGGCTGCTTCTAAGCCAACCTCCTGGTTGTCTGAGCAACTCCACATCCTTTCCCACTTAGCACACGCTTAGGGGCCTTAGTTGGTGGTCTGGGCTGTTTCCCTCTCGACTATGAAGCTTATCCCCCACAGTCTCACTGCTACGCTCTCACTTACCGGCATTCGGAGTTTGGCTGACGTCAGTAACCTTGTAGGGCCCATCGGCCATCCAGTAGCTCTACCTCCGGCAAGAAACACGTAACGCTGCACCTAAATGCATTTCGGGGAGAACCAGCTATCACGAAGTTTGATTGGCCTTTCACCCCTACCCACAGCTCATCCCCTCCATTTTCAACTGAAGTGGGTTCGGTCCTCCACGCGCTCTTACACGCGCTTCAACCTGGCCATGGGTAGATCACTTCGCTTCGGGTCTAGATCACGCCACTCACTCGCCCTGTTCAGACTCGCTTTCGCTACGGATACCCCTCACGGGTTAACCTCGCGACGTAACACTAACTCGCAGGCTCATTCTTCAAAAGGCACGCCGTCACCCTTGTAAGGCTCCGACGGTTTGTAGGCACACGGTTTCAGGTACTATTTCACTCCCCTCCCGGGGTACTTTTCACCTTTCCCTCACGGTACTGGTCCGCTATCGGTCATCAGGTAGTATTTAGGCTTACCAGGTGGTCCTGGCAGATTCACACGGGATTTCTCGGGCCCCGTGCTACTTGGGTACACGCTCCACGCGGCAGCAACGATTTCGTCTACGGGACTCCCACCCTCTGCGGTCCGGCACTCACACCGGTTCGACTATCGTCCTGCACTCACGCGCCCGGGCCGGCAGACCCTGAGACGACGTGCCCCACGACCCCGATGATGCAACCCCTGCCGGGTATCACACACCATCGGTTTGGCCTCTTCCGCGTTCGCTCGCCACTACTGACGGAATCACTGTTGTTTTCTCTTCCTGTGGGTACTGAGATGTTTCACTTCCCCACGTTCCCTCCACACACCCTATGAATTCAGGTGCGGGTCACCACGCATAACACGCGGCGGGGTTTCCCCATTCGGAGACCCTCGGATCACAGCTCGTTTATCAGCTCCCCGAGGCTTATCGCAGATTACCGCGTCCTTCATCGGCTCCTGATGCCAAGGCATCCACCGTGCGCCCTTAAAAACTTGCCACATGATCACAGAACACACCGATACCCACCACCACCCACGGACCCTGTTCCCAGGAACCGCGACGCAGCAGTGTTCTCGGCGATCAATCACGAACACGGCACCACAACACA
>NZ_JBNAFK010000002.1:271409-273093 GCF_049716185.1 Kocuria sp. CH-021
GGTGGTCAACGGCTCCTTAGAAAGGAGGTGATCCAGCCGCACCTTCCGGTACGGCTACCTTGTTACGACTTAGTCCCAATCGCCAGTCCCACCTTCGACGGCTCCCTCCCACAAGGGGTTAGGCCACCGGCTTCGGGTGTTACCAACTTTCGTGACTTGACGGGCGGTGTGTACAAGGCCCGGGAACGTATTCACCGCAGCGTTGCTGATCTGCGATTACTAGCGACTCCGACTTCATGAGGTCGAGTTGCAGACCTCAATCCGAACTGAGACCGGCTTTTTGGGATTAGCTCCACCTCACAGTATCGCAACCCTTTGTACCGGCCATTGTAGCATGCGTGAAGCCCAAGACATAAGGGGCATGATGATTTGACGTCATCCCCACCTTCCTCCGAGTTGACCCCGGCAGTCTCCTATGAGTCCCCACCATCACGTGCTGGCAACATAGAACGAGGGTTGCGCTCGTTGCGGGACTTAACCCAACATCTCACGACACGAGCTGACGACAACCATGCACCACCTGTCCACCGACCCCGAAGGGAAACCCCATCTCTGGGGCGATCCGGTGAATGTCAAGCCTTGGTAAGGTTCTTCGCGTTGCATCGAATTAATCCGCATGCTCCGCCGCTTGTGCGGGCCCCCGTCAATTCCTTTGAGTTTTAGCCTTGCGGCCGTACTCCCCAGGCGGGGCACTTAATGCGTTAGCTACGGCGCGGAAAACGTGGAATGTCCCCCACACCTAGTGCCCAACGTTTACGGCATGGACTACCAGGGTATCTAATCCTGTTCGCTCCCCATGCTTTCGCTCCTCAGCGTCAGTAACAGCCCAGAGACCTGCCTTCGCCATCGGTGTTCCTCCTGATATCTGCGCATTTCACCGCTACACCAGGAATTCCAGTCTCCCCTACTGCACTCTAGTCTGCCCGTACCCACTGCAGACCCGGGGTTGAGCCCCGGGCTTTCACAGCAGACGCGACAAACCGCCTACGAGCTCTTTACGCCCAATAATTCCGGACAACGCTTGCGCCCTACGTATTACCGCGGCTGCTGGCACGTAGTTAGCCGGCGCTTCTTCTGCAGGTACCGTCACTCTCGCTTCTTCCCTACTGAAAGAGGTTTACAACCCGAAGGCCGTCATCCCTCACGCGGCGTCGCTGCATCAGGCTTCCGCCCATTGTGCAATATTCCCCACTGCTGCCTCCCGTAGGAGTCTGGGCCGTGTCTCAGTCCCAGTGTGGCCGGTCACCCTCTCAGGCCGGCTACCCGTCGTCGCCTTGGTGAGCCATTACCCCACCAACAAGCTGATAGGCCGTGAGCCCATCCAAAACCAGTAAAACCCTTTCCACCCCCCACCATGCGATGGGACGTAGTATCCAGTATTAGACCCAGTTTCCCAGGCTTATCCCAGAGTCAAGGGCAGGTTACTCACGTATTACTCACCCGTTCGCCACTAATCCGCCCAGCAAGCTGGGCATCATCGTTCGACTTGCATGTGTTAAGCACGCCGCCAGCGTTCGTCCTGAGCCAGGATCAAACTCTCCGTCAAAAAAACAACGAAAACATCAAACCCCGGCTGAAAATGTCGCCACCATCCCACGGAGGCAGGACAGCAACAACCCATCAACCGAAAAAACATTCGGTATCAACAAACATGGCACACTATTGAGTTCTCAAACAACAGACC